>JALVJU010000508.1 GCA_027034005.1 Marinilabiliaceae bacterium | reverse complement strand
AATAGATATCTACAAACGAACATGCAGGTATAACTTTCAGTCCCCGTTTATCAACCTCTTCAAGTACCTTTTCAACCAGTTTTCTTCCAATACTGCGATTGCCGATAGCAGGGGGAACTTCGGTGTGAACGAGATATATCCTGTCGTTTCTGATGATATACTCCAGTAATGCAATGTGTCCATCAACATGCATTTCAAAGCGGTTAAGTTCTGTGTTGTCTATGAGTTGACTATCCTTCTGCATTTATCATCTGTTTTGTTTATCAAAAAAGTCATCCACCAGCTGTATGTAATGTTCCGGATTGTGTTGCCAGAAAACATCATGTTCGTCTTTTGGGTTGGTCATGGGTTCGTAATGATCCAATGTGATTGATATACCTACCGGGAAGTATGCCGCATCGGACATGTACTCAGGCACGGTAAATCCTCCGGTAGTTTTCTCAATGATCTTTTTCACGCGATGCCCCAGTGTTTTGTTCAGTTTTTTCTGGGCTTTCACTATCGGGTTTTTCATCGAGCCGTAAATATGATGTAGGGCGATGCGTTTAACGAGCGAACCCTCTTTGGACCTTTCGAACTCTATGAATGGGTTTGGCTCTGTGATGTTGTAAGGCGACTGCACAGAAAAAGGGACTTGAGGTACCCAGTCGTAAGGATTTACAAATGTGATACTTGAAAAACCGGTGTTGCAGATACGGTTGTATTCATAGCTGAAAAACCGGTTGCCAGGCTTGGGTGCAGCAAAGGCATAGGTTTTAAAGTTGTTTTTCGGGTTCAGTACGGAATCGGGAAGATGTTCAAGCAGCGCTCTGAAAAGCAGCGACAAAGCACCTCCCTGACTGTGCCCCGTGATGTAGAAGTCGTAAATGCCTTTGTTGTTGAGTTTTTTCATCTCGTTTAGAATATCTTTCGACATAACCAGCAGGGCAAGCGACCATCCGGCCTGTACGCCGGCACGTGGGTCATCGGCGAATTTGTACTTCACAATTTTTCCTTGAGGTGATGTAACTTCGCCTGAGGCGGGTATCATTGCCGCATAAAAGTTTTCCAGCCAGCTGACGGGATTATCTGTTGTGCCCCGGAAAGATATCACACCCTTGTTACCGGCGGTCATCACGCACCAGCTATTGTCGAGGGCAGTGGAGTCCACGAGCTTCACTATCCTGTATCCTGGCAGTTCAATTGCCATTATGGAGTCTCTTTTCGCGGGTTTGTAGTACGGATATCTGGCGGCACGCATAAGTTTCGTTGCTTCTTCCTTTTTAAAGCCCGGTTCAAACTGCGCATTAAGCTGAGTGGCTGTGAGCAGGAAAGTAAAGATAAGTAGTGTAAGTGTTTTCATATTTTTGTAGGTTTTCACCGCAGAGGCGCAAAGGCGCGGAGTTTCCTTTGCAATCTGTTTTTTTGTTTTACCGCAAAGGCGCAAAAGCGCGGAGTTTTTTGTAACTAAATTTTTTCATGTTTAATTGTTAAACAAATTATACATGTTTTAGTTTAACCGCATATGTACTAAGGCGCTAAGTTTTCTTTGCGTCTCAGCGTCTTAGCGGTGTATAATTAGCGTCTCTGCGTTCTCGCGGTGTTCCATTAACGTCTTAGGGGTTTCAGCAGATACTCCAGTCCGTTGAGTTTTATCTCGTACAGGGTGTTTAGCAGCATACCTAGTTTTCCTTGTGGAAATCCTTTGTTGTGGAACCAAACAAGGTACGGTTCCGGCAGGTCGGCCAGGATGCGGCCTTTGTACTTACCGAACGGCATCCGCATGGTGGTAAGGTCGGTGAGGATGTTCGGATTGAATCCGGATGGAGCAGCCCCCGCCTGACCGTGGTAGTCGGGCAGGCCCTCCCGGCCTCCCCCTGAGGGTGAGGTGGATTGCTTTTTGTTATTGTTTTTGGAATTGTTGTCATTCATTATTTGTGGTTTTTATAATGCCGGGCCTATGGCTCTTTTTCTCTATTTTGTTTTTTGAATCCGTAAAAAAGCCCCATAAGGGGCGATATTATCACATTAACATGTATTGAAGTTCCTCCCCCCAAATGGGAGGAGGTTAGGAGGGGGGCATTAGCTCAACCCCTTAATCACTCCGTCATTGTCAATATCCATATGTTCGGCAGCAGGCACCTCGGGGAGTCCCGGCATGCGGAGGATGTTACCGGCAATTGGGATTATGAACCCTGCTCCGGCTGCTATCTCAAATTCGCGGATGTTGATGTCAAAATTCTCAGGACGGCCAAGGAGCTTCTCGTCATCGGAGAGCGATTTTTGCGTTTTGGCCATACATACCGGCATGTCGCAAAAGCCCATAGACCGTATTTTTTCTAACTGTTTCTTGGCTTTGTTCGAGAAGATCACATACTTAGCCCCGTAAACGGTGCTGCTTATCTTATGTATTTTTGTCCTGATGTCGTCGTCAAGTTTGTAGGTGGGAGAGAAGGTTGTGTTACAATCTTCAACTGCCTCAACGACTTTTTGAGCCAGGTTGGCAGTTCCTTCACTTCCTTTGGTAAAACCTTCGGATACTTCGAATCGGACACCGTGAATTCCGCAGGTTTCCTGTACCACCTTGATCTCCTCATCGGTGTCAGCGGCAAACCGGTTAAGGGCAACCACTATTGGCAGTCCGAAACTTTGAAGTGTATCGATATGTTTTTCAAGGTTCACAATACCACGTTTTACTGCTTCCACATCTGTTTCTCCAAGCTCTTTGATTGGTTTGCCTCCGTGGTATTTTAAAGCACGAATGGTAGCAACCAGAACAACAGCTTTAGGAGAGATACCTCCTTCACGGCATTTTATGTTGAAGAATTTCTCGGCACCAAGGTCAGCTCCGAAACCTGCCTCTGTAACTACGTAATCGGCATTCGACATGCCGGTTTTTGTTGCTATCAGAGAGTTGGTTCCCTGGGCAATGTTGGCAAACGGCCCGCCGTGCAGAATGGCAGGATTGCCCTCAAGTGTCTGAACCAGGTTCGGCTTAATGGCATCTTTCAGAAGAATGGTCATTGCACCTTCGGCTTTAAGGTCACGGGCAAAGACCGGTTCCCCGTCAAATGTGTCACCAATGTAGATGTTTCCGAGTCGTTGTTTCAGGTCGTTCAGGTCTTTGCTCAGGCAAAGGATGGCCATCACTTCGGATGCGGCTGTGATATTGAAACCTGTTTCGTGAGGTATGCCGCCTGTCTTACCACCCAGGGCAGCCACGATCTTCCGCAGAGAACGGTCGTTCATGTCGATGGCCCTTTTCCACAGCACTGTCCTCGGGTCGATACGTAGGTTGTGTTTTTTGCTGTGAAAATTATTATCAATAAGTGCGGCAAGCAGGTTGTTTGCTTTCTCTATAGCAGCAAAGTCACCTGTAAAATGCAGGTTGATATCTTCCATTGGTATCACCTGCGAATAACCTCCTCCTGCTGCTCCTCCTTTAATTCCAAAAACAGGTCCCAGCGATGGTTCCCTCAGTACAACAACAGAGTTCTTACCGATACGGTTCAATCCGTCGTTCAGCCCTATCGATGTAGTAGTCTTTCCTTCACCTGCCGGAGTGGGGGTGATAGCGGTTACAAGTATCAGGTTCGATTGGCTGAGCTTCTCTTCCGAGATGTATGACAAGGGTATTTTTGCCTTATCATTTCCATAGTACTCAAGGTCATCAGTATTGATGTTCAGCTTTCCAGCAATTTCACGTATGTGCAACGGTTTTACCGAATGAGCAATTTCAATATCGGTTTTCATAATAGTACATTTTAAATTTATTCAGTGTTAAAATACAACATTATTGTTGCTTATCTGTTTGCTTTTTCATTTTTTTTTTAATGAGTATCCGGTCATTGTTTGGTTATTGGTTTCTCGATGGATTAAAGGTAATGTATGGTGTAATGTTCCAGTGCGTTGTAGCTCCCATTCAGTATCATGGCAGATATCATATTGAACTTTTGTGATTTGCAAAATGCAATAAATTCAGCAAGCTCCTCCCTGTTTCCGCTTTTCAGTATTTCCCAGACCGTGTAGTTGTTAAGGAACAAAGGTTTGTCTCATATTGTTACCGGTAAATGTGGATCTGTTTTTGACGTTCTTAGTGAAAGAAATGGAACGGTACTGTTACTTTCGCTTGCATTGCATGCCATCACTAATATGTATATTGCCAAATTTGTTACGGAAAGATGATACCTGTTCCAGATTATATTTCTCATGTGAGGGAGAGGAATTGATTACTATTTGTTTTTCTTTTTACTATTCTGTTTTTTTCTTTTTGCTGGTTTCTCCACTGACTTTTCCTGCTTCTTCTCGGTTTTCACTTCTTTCTTCTCCTCTTTAACTGCTTTTCGCCTGGTGCCGGGTTTAAACGTGGATATTAGTCCTGATTTGATGCTGCGGAACAGATATCCCTGGATGCCAATGTCTTGGGGGCGTTCGTAGTCGATTATTCCTGTGACGAACTTGTCACTGTTCCTGTCATTGGTCTTTTTGATTATACCGTTTGCAACAGCGTTGATAAACCATTTGTTCTTCTCTTTTAATCCTTTCTTTGCACTCTCTTTACTTTTGAATATTTGTATTGACAGGTCACTGTAATCAAAAAGCAGTTTACCTTCCGAATGTTTTGTGTCGGCAATAAAATTAAGGTCGACACTGTTTATATTGCCGGAAATAAACCTTACGCCCAATGGCCCTTCCAGCATTTTGTTTACCGGTGCTAACGGCGTTGGCCCAAGGTGAGCCGAAACGATCATTTTATCCTCTTTTGCAGTAAGCGGAACATTAACGGTGAGATCAAGTTTTCCTGCATCAAGGAACATTGCATCTCCTTTTATAGTCAGATCCGGGTTGATCTTCTGCATTTCATCAGTATTTGTGGCATTCAGCACAGTGAGGTTTACATCGGTAAAAAGAACTTTTAACGGGTCTTTTTCAGCGCTTACTATCTCGTTGTAGAAAATGCTGCTGTTCTTTATGTTAACAGTATCAACTGCAAAAGGTAAAGGAACTTTTTTTATCAGTTCCCCGATAAGAGGTTTGCGGTTCATGTTCTTAGGCAAACGCTTGTCGGTGGAAAGGGAAAAGTTAAGCTTGTCGATATTTATTTTTGATGCGTAATATCCGTCAAACTTACCGTTACCCTTAAAGCTGATCCCTTTTATTAAAATGTTCCCTACATCAACTGACGGTATGTCATGGGCAAACTGTACCTTCTTGTTGGTCATCACGAAGTCTTTGGGCTTGAATGAAAGATTTCTGATGTTTAAAGTTTTCGTGTTTTGTTCAAGTTTTATGCTGTCTGTCTTTATGGAATAATGCTCGATAAAATCGCCAAACATCTTACTTGCTGAAAAATGAAAAGTCCTGAACCTGACTTTATCTATGGTCTCCCGGGCATCGGGGGAGATATCAATTTTATCAACTATCAGATTTGAAGAATTTAATTTGAAGTACAGGCTGTCTTTCGACGGGACTTTGTATATGTAAAAGTTGCCGTTCTCTATTTTAAAATATTTGATGTATCCCTTTTTTAGCTTTGTGTTGATGGTGTTGGCCGTGACGCCACTCTCTTTCGGCGGGATTTTTGCTTTTGGGTTGATATAAATTTTAACGATAGGATTTCTGCTGAAGATCTCTTCCAGTTTCAACTTGTTGAAAAGGATAAGTTTTACAAAACTAAATCCTTCAAAATAAAAAGTATCGGTTTCGAAATAAGTGAGTGTGGATAACTTGTTTTGCATTATGCTGTCAATAGCATTTTGCCTTGGCTCTACTTTTATCTTTCCCAGCCTTACGGCCCTGTCAGCTATTGATATCTCGATTGTGCGGTACGAAATGTCATAAAGACGATCAGGCGTATCGTTTATGTATGATTCAAGTCTGTTCTTGATGATCGTTTCAACTACATATCCTCCAAAAATGTCTATCAGAAAATAAATTCCGATGAGTATTAATATTGTTCGAACAATGATCTTATGTCGCCTGGATTTTGTCATTTTGTTTATTGGGATTTTAAATATACAAAAAATACACTTTATGCGTCAGGCATAACTAATGTTATGGTCTATGATTTTTTCAGTATCCATTCGATAACTGTTTTTGCAACTTCCTCACGGTTTGTCTCGTTGTGTAGCTCGTGATACCTGCCTTCCCATTCCACGTATTCAATTATACCATTGCTGTTCTTTGCGGCCAGTTTAGATGCCTTGTGTGATGTTATTTTATCTGCATTTCCGTGCATTAAAAGAACAGGCAGGGTTAGCTTTCCGGTATTGGCAATAGCCCACACTCCTGTTCTTGTTATTTCACTGAATAACCTGAAAGATATCCGTCCGTGGTTGAGCGGATCACTTTTGTAATTCTCAACCTCTCTTTGGTCTGTTGTCATAAAATTATTGTCCAGCCTGCTGTCAATGGTCATGTTGGGGAAGATACGTTTGACCAACGAGGCAATGGCTTTAAGGATGAAATTTGGATCGTTGGTCAGGATAAGCCATGGTGAACTGATGATACCGCCCTTCAGATCAGGTTGTCTTCTGATAAGATAGTTGAGGGCCAGATTGCCGCCCATGCTGTGTCCGTACAGGAAATGTGGTACGTCAGGGAATTGTTCTTTTGTTTTTTCAATCGCTATCGATATGTCATCCATCAGTGAATCGTATGATCTTATGGCTCCGCGTTTGCCGCCTGAACGACCATGGCCTCTCAGGTCAAAGCCGAGGATGGCAATGCCCGCATCGGTGAAATATTTGAAATACGATGAATATCGCATGCAGTGTTCGCCAAAACCGTGAACCAGGGTAAATGCTGCTTTTATGTCTTTTTCCGGCTTCCAGGTATGGGCATAAAAATCGATACCGTCCTGCGATCTCCAGCTGAGGTCTTTTTCTTTCATAAGGTTTGTTTTTAAACGCATTGATAAAGTAGTGAATTAAAATGACATCTTAAACCATGATGGTAAAATTCATCTTGATAAAGTTTAATAAAAACACAAAAACAACCAAAAGTGTTAAGGAACACACAAAAAATCTTGTTGAAATGAAAAATGTAACATAAATTGCAGCCATAAAAAATATTCCATTTTGTGGATTTAAGACAAATATTAATTAACTAAAACCGATGAAAATGAATTCTATGGCCACTAAGGCTGATCTTCAGCAATCAGATGTAAAGTCGATGGTAGAGAAGTACCACATCAGCAAAGATGCAGAAGAGAATATCGAGAAAGAGGGGCTGCTTCCTGCCGGCCTGATCAGTCGCCTTCAGAAAGCCTATCCCGGATATGCTGCATTTAACGTGAATTACGACACTATTTTCACAGGCAAAACAAACTATGCCGGACTGAGGGGGTTTAGAGAGATCGTTAAAACGCTTGAAGAGCATGGTGTTAAGCTTAACCACATTGTGGAGCGCGAGTTTTTCATAGAGGTTTACAGGTTTCTTGCCACCAAACATATACTGAACGCCATCGATTGGCATAACTATGAGAATGACCCGCTGTTCCATCTTATCTTTCCGCAACCCGGGATGATAAGAGAGGAAGATGTGAAAATTTATGCAGAGGCAAAGACGGAGGAAGAGAGGCAAAGGATAGTCAGGGATTACCGGAAGAAGACAAATCCTCACGATGGCAAACAAAAACTTAACAAGCCCTGGTTTATTAATGATGAGGGAGAGCTTGAGATACTTGAAGGATGCCAGCATAAATATCCGCCTGTTTTGCTTATCCTCGATAAGACGACGCAGAGCTGCTTTGCTTTTTGTACATATTGTTTCAGGCATGCACAGGTGCGCGGCGATGAGGATATGTTCGTGCAGCGGGACATACAGCAGATACACAACTACCTGAAGAAGAACAAACAGGTCAGTGACGTGCTGATAACGGGAGGGGATGCAGCTTACATGCCTAACCAACGCCTGGCTGAGTATGTGTTGCCATTTATTGATGATCCCGATCTTTTGCACATCAGATCGCTGCGTATCGGTTCCCGTGCCATCACTTTTCATCCCGAACTTATTCTCAGCAATAAGTTCAACGAGACTTTGGAATTGTTCCAGAAATTGACAGATAACGGTATTCAGGTAGTTTGGATGGCTCATATCTCCACTCCGCGCGAACTTTTAAACCCGGTATCGGTTGCAGCTGTCAAGAGACTGAAAAAATACGGTGTCACCATAAAAAGCCAGAGTCCCATCATGAACCATTTCAGCTTGTATACCGATGAGAACGGAAAAGTGGATATCGACCGTTCGGCACAGAACTGGATCGATCTTGGCAATGTGCTGGCAATGCTGGGCATAGGCTTCCACTCCATGTACTTTGCACGTCCTACCGGTGAGCACCACTATTTTGCTGCTCCTTTGGCCGATATCTCAAAGATCTTCAACAAAGTATTCCGTGAACTGGCTTCCATAAACCGTCCTTCAAGGTACATCACCATGACATCGTCGGCAGGTAAGACCTCACTGCTGGGAACAACGGAGATAAACGGGGAGAAGGTGTTTGTGCTTAAGTTCAACGAAGCGAGAAATATGAAATGGATCGATGAGGTCTATTTCGGTAAGTACGATGAAAAACAGAATGTCATCGAAAAGCTTGAACCTTATGGTACCGATGAATACTTTTATAAGGATGAGCTGGAAAAGATAGAGAATGAACTTACAGAAGTGTTGGCTAAGAGAGCTTTGGAGAAAAAATAAACAGTCTCTTTTTTAAGGAGAGAACCCTTTTGCTATGATCAATAAAGTTGTAAACACAGTTCATGAAGCGGTTGCCGGCATCTTTGACGGGGCAACTGTCATG
>JALVJU010000507.1 GCA_027034005.1 Marinilabiliaceae bacterium | reverse complement strand
CACGGCCCACCAAGGTCCCCGTCGTCTAGCCCGGTCCAGGACACCGGCCTTTCACGCCGGCAACAGGGGTTCAAATCCCCTCGGGGACGCCATTGAAACTACAAGGAAATCAGGCAGCTAAGCCTGATTTCCTTTTTTTGTTTATATGCATATCTTGTGAATGAAGGCTGATGTGGCGGCTTTTTTCAAAAGCCCTATTTTGCTGATCAGTTTCTTCTAAGTGAATAATGCTCAAATTCATATTTAGCCGTTCTTTTTTCTGTCATGTTCTCAAGAGCTTCAGGACTTTTACCATTCCCTGCGTCTTTAAATAAAACTCATTAGTTGAAGGATTTTTGTGTCGTAGAATAGCCTGTATCATTCCAACACTGTAGCTTTTCTTGAAGAGCTGAGATGCATTAAGTGCGAATGAACTAGGAAGCAAATCTTTTTACTCTTGCCTTGCCACATAGACGCCACATGAATTGCAGTATGTGTGCAAAGGATTTTCGTAATGCGTTATAGTAGCGGCAGTTTTGTCCAGGCATACAAAAACATATTTGGATTCGATTTTCTGTTTTTCACCCAGAGTGACAGCGTGTAGACAATTTTTTTGTCGTAGGAAAACAGTTGTATTCTGAAGTTGCTGTCCCGTCTCTTTCTGGCCCCAAGCATATCCTGTTATTTTCAAAATCCTGGTAAAAATTTTCAAACTAAATATATCACCTCTACTAGCAGCAAAATAAGAAAGGGCCAGTTAATTCTGTTCTGTTCATGTTTCGTAGCGTCAAATTTTATCCAGAAATCCAGCTCAGGTGGAATGTAGAGGGATGAACTTTTAAACAAGAATAGGATCAGGCCAGGAAGAGGTGGTTTCAAATATTTCACGTTCCAGTTCTGGCAACGACCAGATTTTGCGGTTTTTTATTCGCACCACATCTTGACCGTTTTTATTCAGGCTCATACCGGTGAAATAGACAGTGGTAGTGGAAATGCGGACTGATACCAAAATATTTCACTTGAACTAGAATTGATAATGCTATATACAAAAATAATATTAGGGGGCAGAATATGAAAAAAATAGTTCTTATTTCCTTATTTTTTGCTTGTTTTGCGGGTTATGGTCTTAGTCAAGAAACCCCTTTTATACGGAATAATCAGGCTTTAATTGCCGAAAAAATTTGTCAAGAATCAACGGACACAACAAGTATTGAAAAAAGAGGATGTTGTTCCTGGCATGGCGGGGTATGCGGGTGTAAAAATGAAAGAGTTATTTGTTGTGACGGAACAATCAGCCCTTCGTGTCGTTGTTAGTAGTTGCAAACACTCTTTGGTTAACAAACTATAATTTTTAAGTACTTTATTATAACTTAAATTTTTGGTTATTAAACTGAAAAATTTTTTTTAATAAAAAATAAAACAATGAAAGGTTTAACTTACTTTTTAGCTTCTTGGTGTCTGGTGTTAGTTTTTGTCGGGAATGTGTATGCGTTTAAATTTAGAAATTTAAGAGAAAAAGCGACCTATTGTGACTTAGTTGGTGCACAAGCGGGATTAATTCTTATTGAACGAGAGCTCGGAACAATTAGCACGGTTACAGAGGCTCTTGATAAAGGACAAGAATGGTGTAATGAGACCACCAAAAATGATCCAAAGGTTCGTCAAAAATATTGCAAACAAATAATTGAAGAAGCTGTAGAAAATGTATTCATGTATCCACTTTCTGGGCTCATGGATAGTGAACGTCGTCGCCGAATTATTAGCAGCATTATAAGCATCTGCATGTCTAAGCACTAAACTTAATGGCAATAACAAAAGAAGACATCTTTTATTTCTTTCTAAAAAACAAATGTTCTGAACATTACAAGAACGCTTCCTGTTAAGTCTGTATTTACTCATGCAGAAATTTAATAAAACGAGTATTCAGAATATATAAACACAGAAATCCTCCTCTGATTATGTTACTTTAAAGGTTTTTGGTATTCCTCTATATAAAGCTGTTGGTAAGAAATTTCTTCAAGTATCTTATAATTTTTATGGACCCTCGACGTTCCTGTGGATTCTATAGATAGAGTTTTTCAAATCCACAGAAAACGTCGAGCTCCTTTTTAAATTACCTGGTATCATCTTGAGCAGCACTCCTCAAGAAGTCCCGCAAGTTTCTTCCCTGAAAGGAGCATACCCCCGAAAATCGGCCCCATCCGGAAGCCTCCGTAAACCGCTGCCGTAGACATGCCGCAAACGAAAAGGCCGGGATATACCTCCTTTGTGTTGGTAACCACTGCCTGCTCGGCTGTCTCTGCAAACATGGATCTTTCTCCCATGGGCTTACCTGTGGGGGTGTTAAGCTTTACGTCGTTTTTGTTGGAAAAGGTTCTCACCACGTCATGGTCGTGTCCTGTCGCATCCACCACGGCCTTTGCCTCAAAGGTTATTGGGTCAACTGGAAGGTGCGCAAGCTGGGTAAGGCTGCTATTTACCACTACCCCAGTAACCCTTCCGTCACGGACAAGCAGGTCTTCACATTCCGTCAGGTTGAAAATGTTCACGCCCCTTTTGGTTGCTTCAAAGATGAGGCCTGATGCGAAGTTTATGGAGTCCACACAGAAGTAGTTGTCCTTGTATGGTCTGCACGGTATTCCAAAGTCATCCAGAACGCCCTTGGCCTCTTCCTGAATGATCACGTATTTGTAACCCATACCGCCTCCCCAGATTCCACCCCCTGGAGACAGCCGCTTTTCAAGTATGGTGATGTTAAAGCCCTTTTGCGCAAGATAGCCACCTGCAACAAGGCCGCTTGGGCCTCCGCCAACAATCACGACATCGCTCTCAAGTGCCCTGTAAAGGCTTTCAATATGGTTTTCCACTATTCCCCTGGTTATGTCTATTTCTCTCATGTTCATTCTCCCTGCTAAGATGCCTTTTTGTCCTTTTGTTCCTTTAACACCAGAAAAACGCAGTATTCTCCGCACATGGTACACGCACCCTCTCCTGAGCGTTCCTTTCTCACCCTTCGGGCAGTTTCCGGGTCGATGGAAAGCTCTATCTGCCTGTCCCAGTCAAGGGCCTTTC
>JALVJU010000506.1 GCA_027034005.1 Marinilabiliaceae bacterium | reverse complement strand
GCCTTTAAAAGTTATGTTCCTCACATACTCTTTCCCAGAAGCATTTCCTTCTACTGAAACAAGTTTCTCAAGAACAGGTATCACCACTTCGGCAGTCAGGATATCTTCACCTTTACGAGGGTAGTAGTACAAGGTACCGTCTTTGGACAAGAACCACTCTCCGGGTGAATCCAGAGCCGCTTTGAAATTCTCAAACACAATCCTTGTATCTTTCTTAAGTGGGTTCCAAGGTTTCATCCCCTGACCGGTAGTATAAATTGTCATACTCTTTTTATCTATGCTGTCGGGATACCTGATGGTAAAATCCCATTTATGGAAAGCCCTGAAACGTATCAGGTTCAGCTCATCATCGCCAAGGCCCTCCAGTAATTTAAAATCATTCTTATCGAAAGTTATGCTCAGCCGCGATCTCTCGGGAGCTCTTCCCGATCCTTTAACCAGGATATCCTCCCTGATATCTTTAATATGAACAAATCCTTTGTTGGGAGTTCTTGCAAGTTTTGCCCGATGGCCGTTTACATAAAGCTGATCAAAACGAAACTCTCCGCTTGTGCATTCAGGTATCTTTACCTCCCATAATCCATCACTGTTCTCAATAAATCCCTTTATTCGTTTACCCCCGCTGAAAACCGGCGTGGCACCTCTGGCTGCTTTGTAAACAACAGGCTGTTCCTTCGCACCACTATCTTCCGGCTTTAAAACCAACGGCTTCTGCATCTCGTAATAGCCGTCCTCAATTATCACAACAGGTTTAATATCTCTGGCGCTCTCCTGCCCCAGTTTTCTTATTGCATCTCTCGCAGCATTCAATGTTGCCAGCGGATGTTCCCTGGTTCCGGTATTGTAATCTTTGCCCTTGACAGACACATAGACCTGGGCATGGCCGATGGTAATGCATAACAGGAGAAAAGCGGTTGCCAAATATCTATTCATTTCATAATTTATATTTTTTTTGAAAAACGGCATGGCCCATATCGGTTTTTATCGGACCTGAAGCCCGCAAGAGCCTTTCTGCTGCAACCGGCAACCTCCAAAGCCACACTATTATTGAACATGCCAGTTCGAAGCTTCTCACCGTGGCCATGCCTACGGAGCCTCTTCGCTGCGATACCGGCACACTTTTGAAGGCTTTCGCCACAAAACACCCTTGCGGATCGTTGAACTATTCCACAGTAGGTTTTTCTATGGGCGTATTACTTTTGACCACTACAAAACTCGAAATGGCATAATAGGCCTTGCCATTACTTAAATTGTTTGTCCATGGCTCAAGCTCATATTTGTAGCAAAACTCCATTCCGGCCATAGGGTCACTAAACACATCCTTTCTGACCGGGATTTCCATCCCGGGGCACCATCCTGCCCTGTCGGGGGCCCAATTGCCGCCTTGAGGCTTTACGGGATTACGGCTACAACCAATGCCCTTCATCTCATGCGTAAAAAATGGCACCCCGTCGATCAAGATATGATGTGTCCTAAAACACCATTCGGCACATGGCCTCCCATCGGGGTCTTTGGGGCATGCATGCCCCCAGCCGGTAATTATTGTGCGCAATTCGGTTTGTTCGGCATTTACCGGTACAGTGATGCATTTTTCAACATCGAAACTGTTTTCAATCCCGTAAGGGATACCGGCAAGGCTGTTGTCATCATACTCCAGGATTGGAGTAAGTGCATAATATTTGTAATCAGGGGCCCCTTTCAGGATTTCAAAGTTGACCGACAGCAGCCAGCCGTCTTTTGCCCATACTTCAATAAATGCTTTCAGGCTAACATCCCCTGTCAACAGTGATTTAAAATCGGTAACATCAATATCAAATCCCTTTTCCCTTTGGTGATTATCAACACCGTAAGGCGTGATATACCTTCCCATCTCCATCCACTTACCACTTTCCGGGCCTTCAACTTTAATGTTGGCATACATGTCCCATTTGTTGCACCCCTCATGGGGACAGCGTAACTTAATGTACATTGTTATTTTCTTAACATCCTCAGGCTGCACTGGAAAGTTAACAACTTTAACCATTGACTGTTTGTAACCGCCACCATAGGCAAGCCGTTCGTCATCGAAAGCAGTTACTTTTATCATATCCATGGCCACAGCCGATAAAGGGACTTCTACACTCTCGAAATTTTCTCCTTTAACATAAAGGGCCCCTGATAATTCGCCCATACTTTTCGGGTTACACCTGATATACAACACAAGTCTTTTATTTACTGCATCAGCAGGTATGGTAGCAGACGTCGAATAATGTGTTTCATCAATTGATAATTCAAAGTCTCCTGTTGTCTTAATTACAACCTCTTTACAAACATACTTGCCGTATATGGTTACAGAAACGGGATCCGAAGGCTGGTTTCTGCTGATCTCGCCAAAGTCAATATTGTTATCGGACACAAAAACATCTCCCTTGGGTATTGAATTGTCCTTACACGATAGTAAAGAAATAAAAAGGGCAAATGGCAAAAGAAGTTTTACTGACATGGAGGTATTCATTTAGTTAGAAACAAAAAAAATCAATTCGGAGTTAAAGTTAGGATAAATTTATCAAAATAGCCGTGAGAAGATCCCACGGCCTATAGAAATTATTTTTTTGTTATTATCGCTGCCCAGCCGCCTCCGGATGACATATCTATGTCCATTACATCATCGCTCTTCACAGTACCGGACACCATTTTATAATCAGAGCCGTGATGCCAGGCATTCACGCCGTCCTTCCAGATAGTTATGTTATACTCTCCTTCAGGTAGAAAGTCAAAGTTCAACTCCAGTGTTCTTGCATCCCAGTTTGTCATTGCTCCCACATACCATGTATCACCCAACCTGCGGGCCACAGCAATGTAATCACCCACCTTTGCCTCAAGCACTTTCGTATCATCCCATACCGTAGGCACAGCCGACAGGAACTTCATTGCATCCTGATTTTTGTAATACTTAGATGGGGTATCGGCAAGCATCTGAAGCGGACTCTCGTACACAACATACATGGCTAGCTGATGACACCGTGTTCCCTGGCTCATGGGCTCATGCCAGATAGGACGGAAATTGCCCTTGCTCGCATTTGTCA
>JALVJU010000505.1 GCA_027034005.1 Marinilabiliaceae bacterium | reverse complement strand
TAATTTTGTCAAAATGTGTGACCAATATTCATAAGTGTAAGTAGTAGTTCCGCCGGAAGGATTTTTAATAACAACCGGATCCTGAGTTTCTGAATAAAGGATATTGATATCTCCATTTTCATGAACAAAAATGGCACTTGAATTTATATTGCTTGTTGTATCATGATATGCAAAGTATTTTTCCAGATAAGTGTAATTCCATATTCCTGACAGGTTCCTTTCTGCATAAACCAGGTTACTGTCCTGGGCATAAAACAGATGTACCACTCCCGAACGCTCTACATACATTGAAGGGGCATCACCGGATTGAAGCTCTTGTTTCATGAATTCTTTTACATAGGTTGTCTCTTCAGCCCGGTTATTTGACGGGTCAGAGTCGAATCCTTTGCCTTCTATTTGCGCTGAAAAAGTCAGTATGGCATTAGTAAAAGTTTGTAACGTAACTTCAAGAACGGCAGTACTATCATTGGGCATCAGACCTACATTCCACTCGAGAGTATGACCTGTACATGCCACTTCTCCCTTAGAGGCAGTTGTATCGGTTAAAATTGCATCCAAAGGCAGGTGACAGGTTACCTTTGCTGAGTCCTCATCATCAGGGCCAAGGTTTGTAGCAGTAACGATATACTTAAAACTTTTACCTGTCATTACCGGATCAAAGGTGTCGGTTATGTCGATCGTGAGGTCAGTACCCGGAGGCCTGTCCCAGATATAAATATCACCATCGTCACTCCTCCTGTCTTCCCAGACTATTCTACCTTTTGATGTTCGCGGATGTACCTGATCCCCGTCTTCTGTACAAACAGGAACTATCTCTCTGTCGAATAAATTATAGGGAGGCCTGAATTTTATTGCATAAATATCGGCAGATCCGTTTTTGTCATCTACATATACCAGTTGTTCACCTTCATGATCATAATCAGGATTTGTTTGATTGCTGTAATCACCAAGGGGCAATTTAAGGATTGAAGGTTTATCAGTATAACTAAGATATGAATAGATATATATGTTCCATTTGCCCAGCCGGTTATCCTGCCAGAACACTGAAGTTACGGTATAACCGGAAGCTACGGGGTTGATCTGATCGTGAGGATCATCACAAACAACGAATTCTTCGCCTGTATATGTTTTATAACCGTAAATATCGGCATTGCCATTACGGTAGTCTTCCCATACTATCAGGCCATTTGATATTGACGGGTTTGTTTGCTTACCGGGTGCAGTACATATTGCCGTTTCCTGCATTGTACCAAGGTCATACATATATATGTCCCAATCACCGGAACGCATATCTGCCCACACTATCTGATTGCCATCAATTTGCGGTATTGTTTGTTCGCCCGAATCAGTCGTTATCTGTTTTATAGCATTTCCGGTTCCGGTAGGATATGAAGCATAAATGTCGAGGTTAGCAGCTCCGCTACGTCCGTCTGCCCAGGCAATGCGGTATCCCGATATTGCAGGAAACCCCTGCCACTGGGTTACTGCGGGGAATCCTTCCAGCAATGATTTCTCTTGTTTAGTTTTCAGGTCATACAAATAAATATCCGAATGTCCTGTTCTGGTATCCTGCCAAACAATAAGATTGTCATCAATATCGGGAACTGATTGTACACCAGTTTCAGCAATGAGGGGAGAAACAACGAAAGGGGCCTTTGTACTTATATCCCTTGTCAAAAAAGCACTGCTGTTGCCGGCTTCATCAATTGCTTTAATCAAGTAAGAATATACAGTTCCTTTTTCAAGGTTTTCATCTGTAAAGCTGTTATTTCCTCTGTTGAGGGTGAAGATAAGTTGTCCATCCCTGTATCCCTGATATTCTTTTACTCCCCAGTCATCTGTGGCCTCCGGCCAATGAAATTCTATTGATGTCATAGTGATGGAATCAACAACTATTTCAGCCCCGGCCGGCCACGTTGGCGGGTTATCGGCTGCCGTGGATTGGGTTAGCTGGGGACCGTTGGTTGTCCATTGATCTGCTTCGTCGCCGGCTTCTATTTTTATACTGTATGATGTACTAGGATCAAGACCTGTAAGCCAGTATGATGTTTCCCCGTATATATCCTCCACTTTATCTCCATCAACAAAAATGCGATAAGTAAGCAACGTGTCGAAATCATCAGCAGCACCACTCCATTCCAACAGCATTTTTACACCTTCTACTTGCGGGGCAGAAAGATTTCCGGCTGTCCATTCGGGAGGATTATCATGCTTGGTTGTTACGCTGACAGAAGGATTATTAGTTGTCCAGTTCCCCGCCTCATCGTGTGCCTTAACAATGAAAGTATATTTTTTTTCGGGAGTCAGGTCATTAACATCAAATCCAAGTGAATCTTTAACCTCTCCCACCTCCGAGTCGTCTTTATAAATTGTGTAATAAACTGAGCCACCTCCTGAATCTGTCGCTTCGTTCCATTTTAAAAACACATGGGTTCCTGTAACTTTTTCTACAGTAAGTACGGCATCTGTCCAAACAGGAGGCGTATCATCATCACAATCATTATTTGAACTGTTATCAAATATCTTTTCATCTCCATTGTTGTAACTGATATAATGACCATCATCTTTTGTAAATGCATAATTCATACCGGTACCCCTTGCTGTTTCATCAGGAGAACTATTCTCTTCACTTGTTTTATAAAAGTTACAGGTAGCATCATTTTGTATCCATAAAAAATAATCGCCGCAAGGGCTGAACCGGAATGCTGCACCGCCTGTATTGTTTAATGCCTTCAATACATATTTACCTTCAGGCCTTTCGAGATTTTTAACAAATAGATTAAACCTTTGGGCATCGGTCTGTATAGCATGAACAAAAGTCCGGTCCCGGTTATCGGGACTGAACCCCCAGCCGGCAACACTTTTACCTGATGGTTCGCCAACGATAGGGGTACTAGTTGAACCGTCGTAAACCAAATCTCCATTTGTTGCATTGAAAATATTGAGAAGCAGATTGCCGGAATTTCCGATAGCGGCATACAACAAATATTTGCCATGCGGACTAAACCGTATTCTTGCTGATGATACCTCAACAGGCCTGATAACCTGAAATTCTTCTGCATCCTCTCCTTCCC
>JALVJU010000504.1 GCA_027034005.1 Marinilabiliaceae bacterium | reverse complement strand
TCGAGGCCGTAACCGGTGGCGATGAAAGCGTGGCCTTTGTCATTGCCGAATTTGGGCTTTATCAGGATCAGAATGCCGTTGTCCTTGCCTTTTTGTCCGATGCCCCATTTCTCTCCAAGCTTAAAAGCAAAATCATCTACAGATGTTCCGTCAAGAGATTTAACGGTAACAACAGATATCTGTGTGCTGGTGCTGTTGTTGAACTGCACGAGCTCTCTCTCGAGCGCTTGTCTTTGCTCAGGTGTAAGCACCCCGGCAAAGTCATTGACAATGCGGGGAGGGTTTGGCTTTTCCGGTAGTTTCTGTGAAAATGCTGAAAATGCCGTAAGTATTAAAAACAGTGTAAAGATATTTTTCATTGGTATTTCCTTTAATTGTTATTCTCCAAAAGAGATCTCGTCTGACAGTTCGTTCACATCATCGCTTTGATACGGGAAGTGGGTTTTCAACTGCATTCCGCTCTCCTTTATTCCTTCAGACAATCCTTCCGCGAATTTTCCCTCTTTAAACTTCTCTGTCATATTTTCTTTTATAGTGTCCCAGAAATCATCAGGCACTTTACTGTTTATCCCGGCATCGCCAAGGATGGCAAATTTCCGGTCATTGTAGGCAAGGTAGAACAGTACGCCGTTTCGTTGGGCAGTCTTGTGCATTTTCAGTTTTTTGAAGATATAGGCAGCCCTGTCGAGCACATTGCCTTTGCAATGGGATTCGATATGTACCCTTATCTCACCTGATGTATTCAGTTCTGCCTCTTTAATGGCATCAACTATCATTTTTTTGTCGGCTTCCGAGAGGAAATCTTTCATTGTATATTATTTTAATCGAAGTTCTATTTTCATTTAAACATAACCGTTCAGGATATGCTAAACATTCCTTTGAATAAAGTTCGGTATTCAATATTCATTGTCGAACATCGAATGCAGCTTGATTAATTTAAAGCCTTCGTTGTCCGGGTATCAGTTACTTAACGTCAATTCCCCTTCGAGCTTCTGGCTTCCGTCTTCAATCTTTAAAATTGGACCTTTGGTGCTTCTTTTGCTTTTTCTTCCGCTTTGAAGTATGGTTTTTGTTCAAAATCAAACATCTTGGCAATAAGGTTCTTCGGGAATTTCTTGATGTAAGTGTTGTACTTCCTTGTTGCCTCGTTGAACTTTCTGCGTTCCACGGCAATGCGGTTTTCCGTACCTTCAAGCTGTGCCTGCAGGTCCAGGAAGTTCTGGTTGGCCTTGAGGTCGGGATAACGTTCCATGACTACCATCAGGCGTGAAAGAGCAGAAGAAAGGCCGTCCTGTGCCGACTGGAATTTCTTGAAAGTTTCCGGGTTAAGGTTTTCTGCTGATACATTCACAGAGGTAGCTTTTGCCCTCGCTTCTATAACTGCCTGCAGTGTCTCTTTTTCATGAGAAGCGTAACCTTTAACTGTGTTAACGAGGTTCGGGATAAGATCAGCTCTGCGCTGATACACATTTTCTACCTGTGCCCATTGCGCATCCACAGCCTCCGAAAGTTCAACCATCGTGTTGTATCCACAGCTGCTAAGCAGGGGGACTAAAGCAATGCTAACTAATATCCATTTGATCTTTTTCATAGTTGTTCGTAAAAATTAATTAATACTTTTTTATTAGATGAACAAAAATAATTAAATTAGCATTATATACTAAAACCACAATGCTTTTTATTTTTGGTAATCGATTAACTTTTTCTAATAATTTTAATTTGAAGGATATGA
This sequence comes from Marinilabiliaceae bacterium, assembly GCA_027034005.1. GTDB lineage: Bacteria > Bacteroidota > Bacteroidia > Bacteroidales > Marinilabiliaceae > JAADEM01. The sequence continues at coordinate 23,410 of JALVJU010000504.1, read as the reverse complement.
AAAGAGTTTTACTTTTAATGGCTTTTGTCACAGTCTTTGCTAATTATTCTTTTTCACAAGGGTTGATAATTAGCGAAGTAGTGAATGGGTCCGCAACAGGTGGCATTCCGAAATATGTTGAGTTGACTAACACTGCTAATGCAGCCATGGACCTTTCCGGTTTTAAGGTAAATATTTATTACAATGGCTCCACTGTTTCAACTGCAGCCTATGAATTTACCTCAAGTTATTCTTTGCCTGCAGGGGAGTCGGTTGTATTAACAAAAATTATTAATGAACAAAAGTGGGCTGATTTTAATCTTACACCTCCTGCTCATGTTATTTATGATATTTATAATATTAATGGTAATGGAGATGATGTATATGAACTGGTCAATCCATCGGGAACACCTGTTGATGTCTATGGGGTTATTGGTGATGACGGCGGAGACTGGAATTATGGACACTCTTATGCTTACCGGAAATCAACAGTACACAATGGCAGAACAGATTTCTTTGACCTTGAGTGGTTTATTGCAGGTTCTGGTGCTTTAGATGGGCATGAAAGTGATATGTCAGGGTATCTGACACCCGGAACACACACATTGACGGAATCAACAGGTTCGCTTTCTTTTACTGTTCCGGCCGGAGGGGAAAATTATGAAACAGGTGAGGTTGTTACGCTTACATGGACATCAAGCGGAATCGACAGCGTTTACATACAGGGCAAAAAAAGTGATGAGACACGCTATGAAACGTTGATGGATGACCCCATTGATGCAACAACCGGTACTTTCGACATTCAGGTGCCTACGGATGCCGAAGAGGGAGATTATCAGTTGCGTTTAGTTTGTAAAGAAGATCCGACCCTTATGAGTGAGTCAGGGGTATTTCATATTACAGATATACATTTTGGTGGATTAGAAGAAGATAACCCATTCTATCCTGAAAATGGTGCTACCGATGTTCCTACGGATATGTTTACCGAAAGGATGGAAATGAGATTTAAAGAATCGGTACAGCCGGGGGCTGTTGGTAAAATTTATATTAAGAGGCTTGGTGATGACATGCTGGCAAAAGAGTTTGATGTTACCGATCCGTCGCAGGTGTCAAATGATCCAAATGAGGAATCTATAATATTTATTTATTTGAATGGAGAACTTGATCCAAATACCGAGTATTATGTTACAGTTGATGCTGGTGCCATCATTGACAGGGCCCCAGCGAAGAACGAATGTCCTGGTATTTCTGATAATAGTACATGGAGATTTACAACAGGAGGAGGAAATTCAATTATGTCGATATACAACGTTCAGTATACAACAGATCCAAGCGGAAATTCTCCTTTAGATGGCCAGCAAGTTAAGATTAAAGGTGTGGTCATGGCACGTTCGGCTGATGGGTATTTCATCCAGGATAATGTTGGTGAGTGGAATGGTATTTATATAAATAATCCAAACAATACTGTTTCTGAAGGAGATTTGGTCTCTGTGATAGGTACTGTGGACGAGACAGATGGTTTGACCCAACTGAATGATCTGTGGCTGGAAAAAATCAACAGTACGGGAAATACTCTTTATTCTCCTGTGACTATCGTTCTTTCACAATATCAGGAGAGCTTTGAGGGTGTCCTTGTGAAAGTAGAGGATGTGACATGTTCTAATCCTAATCTTGGAAGTGAATGGGAGATATCAGACGGCACAAGTACGGGGAATGTGACAAGTAGGTTTTATACATATTCTCCTTCACAGGATGAAGCATTTACGTCCATTACTGGTATTTATTTTAATGAAGATAAGGTCACGATAGCACCCAGGAGTGCAGATGATATTGTTACAGCTGCCACAAAAATTAAAGCTGTTGACAGTGATGGAATGGTCATCGGCCCCAATCCTGTCATTAATGACATGATAATTTCTGCACGTAAACCGATAACAAGGGTTCAGGTCATGAATTATGTAGGGCAGACAATTGAGGATAAGATAGTGAATGAGAAAAAGGTTGTTGTTCCTGCATCAGGGATGTTAAAAGGTATTTACCTTGTGAGAGTGACATTTGCAGACGGAACATATAAGGTTCAAAAAGTTATCAAGAGGTAACAAGTTAACATAAATGAAAAAGAAAAGCCATCCTGCCGTTGCGGGATGGCTTTTTACTTCTTTTTGCTAAATCGGATAACGGAGTAGAATGTTAACAGAAGTATCACAAAGCTCAAGTCTCATTCTTTCGTTACATTAATATGACACATGAAAGATCGATCACACGTATAACTTTTTTAATTTTATTTGTTTTTGGATAAAATGATCAAAACAATTATCGTAATTGCCCCGTTAATTATAAGTTTCTCAAAACCCAGTTGAAACCCGAACCATGCTTCAGAATTGAAATCCAGGATGCCCGTAATTACCGGGGAGGCTATTGCAATTACGGGTATCCACTTGTCAGCAACCGATCTTTTTGAGAAAAGGCCGAATGCATACAGGCCGAGTAACGGACCGTAGGTATATCCTGCCAGGGTGAAAAGTGTGCTGATTATGCTTTCGTTGCTCAATGCCTTAAAAAGCAAAATGACAAAGACCAGCACAATGGAGAAAGCTATGTGAACTATCAGTCGTGTACTTTTAGCTTTTTTTTCGTCAAAACGTGAAATGTTGATAATGTCGACGGAGAAGGAGGTGGTAAGTGAGGTTAGGGCTGAGTCGGCGCTGGAATAGGCCGCGGCAACCAGACCGAGGATGAATATGATGCCGACAACTTCAGGCAGGTAACCTCCTGTTGCAATTAGGGGGAAAAGGTTGTCGGCACGGTCAGGTAAGGGAATGCCGTTGTTGTTTGCAAAAATGAACAGCAGTGCCCCAAGTCCAAGGAACAGAAGGTTCACCGGGACAAAGGCGGCCCCGTACCAGTACATGTTCTTTTGTGCTTCTTTCAGGTTGCGGCATGTCAGGTTTTTCTGCATCATATCCTGATCAAGCCCTGTCATCACAATGGTAATGAATGCTCCTGAAAGGAACTGTTTAAAAAAATCCTGCTTTGAATGGAAATCGTCGAAAACAAACATTCGCGAGTAATCGCTTTCTTTTAGGGTGTCGATGATTCCGGAAAATGAGAGATGCATGGATGATGCAATAAAAACAATGGTAAGGATTACCGAGGTAAGCATGAAAACAGTCTGCAGTGTGTCGGTCCAAATTATGGTCTTTATTCCTCCCCTGAAAGTGTAAAGCCATATTAGTCCGATGGTGATCATCACCGTGTATTCGAAAGATATCCCAAGTGAATCGAAAAGCGTTAGCTGCAGTACATTTGCCATAAGGAAAAGCCTGGCCGATGCCCCTATCACACGGGAAAGGATGAACAGCAGTGCGCCGGATTTATACGACCTTAATCCGAATCTTGTGTTGAGATATGTGTAGATGGATGTAAGGTTAAGTTTGTAGTAAAGCGGTAAAAGTATGTGTGCGATGGTAAGGTACCCGAGAAAATATCCAAAAACCATTTGCATGTATGTAAATCCCGTATCACCCACCCATCCGGGAACTGATATGAACGTAACCCCTGAAAGAGAGGCTCCGATCATCCCAATCGAGACGATGTACCATGGTGATTTACGGTTGCCGCGGAAGAATGTGTCGTTATCTGCCTTTTTACCGGTTATGAGTGAGATCACGATAAGCAGGGAAAAGTATCCGGCTATTACAATTGCTGTCAGTATTGGGCCCATAATGTTAAAATTTGTTTGTCAAAAGTAACAATTAACATCAAAACATTTTTGTTACCTTTGTTTCGATTTGAAAAAAGAGCAGAAATGATATCAACACATTATCCGTCAAAGCTTTTAGAGAGCGCTGTGAACGAATTCAGCAAATTGCCGGGAATAGGTAAGAAGACGGCGTTGAGGTTGGTGCTTTTTTTGCTGAAACAGGACAAGGAGATGGTTGATCATTTCTCCGATACCATAAAGAACATGAGAAGTGAGATACATTACTGTTCATCGTGTTACAATATTTCCGATAAGGAAACATGTGACATTTGTGCAAATCCTTCGCGCGATCATTCCATGATATGCGTTGTGGAGACCATTCGTGACGTTATGGCCATAGAAAATACGCATCAGTATGGCGGGATCTATCATGTGCTGGGAGGTGTGATCTCGCCCATGGACGGCATAGGTCCGGATGACCTGACAATTTCTCCCCTTGAGGAAAAGGTAAAAAGGGGAGAGGTGAAGGAGATAATATTGGCCCTGAGCACGACAATGGAAGGTGACACGACGAATTTTTATATTTACAATAAATTTCAGCATTACGGCGTTAATATTACAACAATAGCACGAGGTGTGAGTGTCGGTGATGAGCTGGAATATGCCGATGAGATAACCCTGGGAAGATCACTGGTGAACAGACTCCCTTTTGAGAAAACCTTATGACAGCTGCATGCAGTTTTAAAGACAGGATAAAATGAGACCGGAAACAATTTTTAAGCAGATACAACTACTTTATTACGTTATTTTAACAGGACTGATAGTGTTTGGAATTGCAGCATGGTACTTTGTTGCAAGAAACGGATATGTGATGATGATAGATGCCTCAATGGAGAGGGCTATCTATACTATTTTGATAATTTTGGTTTTTGTGGGAATTCCTGTGAGTTATGTTTTTCACAAAAAGAGTGTTTCCCATATCGATTCGTCATTGTCTGTTAGTGATAAACTTACAAAATACCGGAAGGTGTTGTTTGTTAAACTAATGACCCTCGAGGGACTGGCAATGTTTAGTTTGATAGGATACATTGTGTCGGGTGCGAAACCCTATATGTACATATATCTTATTCTGCTCGTGGTTTACCTGATAAGCCGTCCGGGTAAAAAGAATATAATGGAAGAATTGCAGCTTGATGAAGAGCAAATGAATTTTTAAGAGTGTTTGAACTATGATAATAGCTGTTGATTTTGACGGGACAATAGTAGAGCACAGATATCCGGCCATAGGAAAGGAGAAGCTGTTTGCATTCGATACGCTGAAAGCATTGCAGAAGCAGGGGCATCAGCTTATCTTGTGGACTTTCAGGAGTGGCAAAGAACTGGAAGATGCAGTTGGGTTTTGCCGGAAAAACGGTGTGGAGTTCTATGCGGTGAACAAAAGTTATCCTGAAGAGGTGCTCACATCGAATGTCAGTCGTAAGATAAATGCCGATCTATTTATCGATGATCGCAATCTGGGTGGTTTTATTGGCTGGGGAGAGGTTTGGCAGATGATCAATAAAGATGCAGGTGGTGAAGATAATGACAAATTCCTGGAAGCATATAAAAAGGCTGAAAAGAAAACACTTTGCGGGTTTATCAAAAGGATCTTTTGCAAAGATGAATAAACAGGTAAAATAAAAAGAAATTAATATTGAGCAGAGAACTTTCGGTCATAATTGTTAGTTATAATGTAAGTCCTTTCCTTAAGCTGTGTCTTTATTCGGTTCAGGAAGCAATAAAAACATTAGATGCGGAGGTGTTTATTGTTGACAATGCTTCGGATGACAATTCGGTGGAAATGGTTACGAAAGCCTTTCCCGGTTTTAATGTTATTGACAATAAAACAAATAAAGGCTTCTCAACTGCAAACAATCAGGCCATAGAAAAAGCCACAGGAAGGATCATCCTGCTGCTTAATCCTGACACTATAATCCCGGAAGATACATTCACCAAACTTATATCTTTCTATGATAATCATCCCGATGCGGCTGGAGTTGGCGTGAAGATGATCGATGGTTCGGGAAATTATCTGCCTGAGTCGAAACGAAGTCTACCTTCCGCAAGAGATTTCATTTTCAGATTTAGCGGAATGATAAAGATATTTCCGGAATCAAAAGTGATATCGAGGTATGTCATGGGTCACCTTTCACCAGACAAGACATGGGAGATACCTGTTCTTGCAGGTGCCTTTCTGGCTTTTCCCCGCAAAGTCCTTGAAAGAACTGAACCTCTTGATGAAGCCTTTTTTATGTATGGTGAGGATATTGATTTCTCTTACAGGCTTTCACAGATAGGAAAAAACTATTACTATCCCGGAATTAAAATTATTCACTTTAAAGGTGAAAGCACTGTAAAGGATGAAAATTATATCGAACGTTTTTATGGTGCAATGCTGATCTTCACAAAGAAACACTTCTTTCCAAAATACAACAGATTTCAGAAGTTGTTAATGACCGCTTTCATAAACAGCATTAAAAATATATTAAAAAAGACAGTGCGTAATGCGTCTAATCCCGGTAAGCTAGAGGAGGAGAATGTAAAGCCGGTATCTTTTTATGTCGGTTCAGAACGTGGGGTCGGGGAATTAAAGAAGGTTGTTAAAGCTGATAAGATCAAAACGGTAAGATCATTTGATGATATTAAGACCGATGTAGATGAACCAGCCCTGAAAACTAATATCTTTATCGAACAGGGGGCGGTCCCTGTGATGGAAACGATCGATTTCATGGAAAAGAATTCAAACAGGTACAGATATTCATTTTTATCACCTGACGGTGATTTTTATCTGTACAGTATGGATTCAAAAGCAACGGGAAAGGTTGTTCATCTCCAAAGAGATTATTGAACTTAACCTCATGTTCTTTACAATTAGCTCGTAAAAGTTCTTTGTTTATAATCAGCTGCTCAAATTACAGATTGATCAGTTTGTCAAAAACAGGAGGCGAGGGTATTTCATATAAAAATAATAATTGTTAAATTGGCACTATAGTAATAAATGGAATTCCCGAAATAAATCAGAATGAAAATAAAGATATTACTGGTATTTCTTTTTGTAGTCTCAGGCATCCTTGTTGCGCAGTCAAAAGCGAAGAAGAAAGAGGTCAGGCCTGTCTTGAAGCTGATCGACAAGGAGAATTACACAGCTGCAGTACCAAAACTTGAAGATCTGCTCATAAAATATCCCAAAGATCCTTTTTTGCACCTGCAGGCCGGCATATGTTACCTGAATACCGATTATTGTGAAGATGATGCAGTCAGGCATCTTGAGATCGCGAGGGAAAGTTATCCTTTACAAAAAAAGAATAACACTAAAGCGATTGAAGCAAGATTCTATCTTGGCCAGGCTCTGCATCTGACATGGCAGTTCGATTCTGCACTGGCGGTGTTTAATAAGCTTAATGCCGATATTGCAAACCTTAAGGTTAAGGACAAAGGCCTGGGGAAAAAGATAGACAGAGAGATCAAATATAGTCAGAATGCGCTTAAGCTGATGGCCCATCCTGTTGAATTTAGGATAACAAATCTTGGCTCAGCTATCAACAGTGAATATGACGAGCACAGTCCGGTTGTTTCAGCTGATGAATCTATTTTGATATTTACCTCCAACAGACCGGGCACGGGGAATCAAAAATCCCCTGACGGACTGTTCAACGAGGACGTTTATATTTCAGAATGGCGTGAAGGCAAATGGCTGCCGGCAATGAACATTGGGAAAAAGATCAATACACCGGCTAATGACGCTTCTGTCAGTATAAGCCCTGACGGCAGCGCTCTCGTAGTGTACAGGAACGACGGTGTGTCTGGAGATCTGTATGTTTCGGTGTTGGGTAAAGATGGCTGGAGTAAGCTGAAAAAACTGCCTAAACCGATCAATACTACCTACAGTGAAACCCACGGAACTTTTACCGAGGACGGCCGGGCCATATATTTTGCAAGTGACCGGCCGGGGGGCTTCGGAGGGAAAGATATTTACGTGTCACGAAAGCTGCCTTCCGGAGGGTGGGGTAAACCCCAGAACCTGGGTGCAACCATCAATACCCCGGAGGATGAGGATAGCCCTTTCATTCATTCTGATGGTAAGACATTGTATTTTGCCTCCGAAGGGCATGATTCAATGGGAGGTTATGATATATTCCATTCCACGATTAGTGATTCGGGCGTTTGGAGCAAGCCTGTAAATGTAGGATACCCGATAAACACCCCCGATGATGACCTGTTCTATATTCCTACTGCTGACGGTCAGAGAGTGTATTATGCTTCAAAGCGTGCAGGAGGGTATGGCAGGTCAGATATATACATAATTGAGTTTTCCGAGACAGACCCGAGGTCCCTGGCTGTTGTGGCAGGTTTTGTTTTTACCGATGAAGGAGATCCTGCCGAAGATGCTAAAATTAAGATAGAAAAGAAAGAGACAGGTGAGATACTTGGGATTTACAGGCCTAATCAGCAAACCGGAAAATATATAATCATATTGCCTACAGATGAAGAGTATGTGATGTATGTTCTGTCGGATGGGTATAAAACGTTCAAACAGGAATTGAATATACCGTCAAGAGTAGAATACGGTTCCCGGAAGAAGGCGGTTTTTATCGATCCTGTGGTTCTGGAAAAAGAGTAATATCTTAGTTAACTTAAAATTAAATGAGTTGATTTATAAATCATTTTATAATTTTATTTATTTTGCAAGAAAATGTTTATTAATATATAATCTGCCCGATATGCTAAAAAGATTTCTAATTGTTGCAATTTCATTATCCTTTATCTTTTCAGGGATCAATGCTCAGGAGCTGAAAAGCCGGAAACTGATCAAAAATTTCAATGAAGCAGTTAAGCTTTCTGATAATGGTGATTTTAAAGATGCCATAAAAATATTTAAAAGAATATTGAGGGATGAGCCAAATAACATTGAAGTGCTTTATAATCTAGGCCATTGTTATCTGAACACTTCCGATGGTCCAGACAGCGCTGTGATATTTTTTGAGAAGGCTTCAAAAAATCTGAAGCAGGAAGATTACCTTACCGATTTAGGCGTAGACCTGCAGTTGTCACTTGGTAAATCATATCAAATGTTGTACAGGTACGATGAAGCACTGAAGCTTTATAAAGGTTTTTTGAAATCGCTTTCGCCTGAAGATACTGAACTTGAGAGTGAGATAAGAAAGGAAATGCAGACATGTGAGAATGGTCTTGACCTTATGGCACATCCGGTAGAACTGAAGGTGAAGAATCTTGGGCCCCAGGTTAACTCCAAGTACGATGACCATAGTCCCATAGTGTCTGCCGATGAGTCAATTCTTATTTTCACATCCCGAAGGGCTTCAAGCTACAGTGAGCGGATGCCTGACGGACAGTATGAGGAGCGCATCTATATTTCCCATATGAAGGGAGATAAGTTCAGAAAAGCTGAGATACTTAAAAAGGAACTTTTCAAAAAGCCAGGTCATGTGGCCGGAGTGGGGCTGTCTGCTGATGGTACAGAACTGCTGATGTACCGTAACGATGTCAATGGCAAGAATATTTACGAATCAAAGTTTGACGGTACAACATGGACAGAACCGGTTAAGCTTCCGGCGCCGATAAATTCAAAGTATGACGAGACGCATGCTTCTCTGTCGTCGGACAACAATATGTTATTCTTCACAAGTAACAGGCCGGGAGGTTATGGTGGCCTCGATATCTATCAGGTACGCAGGCTGCCTGACGGAAGCTGGGGATTGCCAAGAAACATGGGGCCCGAGATCAATACCGAGTATGACGAGGAAACCCCGATAATCCACCCGGATGGTAAGACACTATTCTTTGCATCCGAGGGGCATAATTCAATGGGCAATCTTGATATTTTTTACAGCCATGTGAATGCTGACAGCACCTGGAGTGAGCCGGTAAACATAGGTTATCCTATCAATACCCCGGATGACGATTTCTTCTTCATGCCGACTACTACGCAGAACAAGGCGTATTACGCATCATCGAAGTATGAGGATAACTATGGCAGGTCAGATCTTTATGAGATAAAGTATAAAGAGCCGGTAGTTAACCGTTTGGCAGTTATAAAAGGTATTGTCCACACAACCAATGACGCACCGCTTGAGAATGTTCGGATATATGTTACAGAGAAGCCCGGCGGCGAGCAGGTGGGAATTTACCGTCCTAATCCGGGTACGGGAAAATATGTGCTGATTCTTGAGGCAGACAAGCAATATAACATACGTTTCACCGGCCTTGGATTTAATGAGAAAAGCGAGACACTTGCTGTGACACGTGAAATGACTTATAAAAAGCAGCATCAGACAAATAACATGAATGAGGTTACGCTTGTTGCCAAGCCTGAAGCCAAACCCAAGAAGGTGCCCAGTTGCGAAGACCTTTCTGACGGGATACCTTGTTACACGGTTCAGATACTTGCGCTGAAATGGCCTGTTAAGTCATGGGATGTTTTCGAGGGACTGGAGCATGACCTGATCAAGGAGTATAAATGTAAGGACGGCTTCTACCGTTATTCTTACGGAGCTTTCAAAGGATACAAGGCATCGCTTAAAGGAAAAGAGAAAGTGCTTAAGACAGGTAAATGGCAGGATGCCTTTATTCGCGACCGGAAGCAGTATGGTGACCTGATAGCAAAGTAATGGTTTTGATATGATAGAGGCAGAAGGGATAGTTCTGAGAGCATTGGAACCTGAGGATGTTGAACTGCTTTATGATTGGGAGAACAATATGAAACTATGGGCGGTAAGCAATACGCTTGCGCCCTTTTCCAGATATCAGCTAAAAAAATATATTGAGAGCTCTGAGCTGAACCTGTTTCAAACAAAACAACTGAGATTGATGATCGACGTAAAAGAGGATAAAACTTTTACGGCAGGGATGGTTGACCTGTTCGATTTCGACCCTTTTCATAGTAGGGGCGGAATAGGTATAGTCATACACTCTTCTTTCAGGGGCAAAGGTTATGCCAAAAGGGCATTGGCCGCTTTTATGGATTACTGTTTTGGATATCTTCATCTGCATCAGCTGTATGCAAATATCACTGTTGATAACACGACAAGCATCTCACTTTTTAAGTCTGCCGGATTTGAACTTACAGGGACTAAGAAGGAGTGGCGGAAAACTGTGTCAGGATACATTGATGAGCTGTTCTTTCAGAAAATAAACTCGGGGAACGGCAGGAGTTGAGTTATTGGAAAGGGAATATGGAAAATAACACAGAGGCACTGAGACACAGAGAAGGTTTGAACGAGTTGGCCATTGGGAAATCTTTAAGCTACCGTGCGCCTGTGTTCCGGATATGTTTTTTTGTCATCTTCTTTCTCATGGGCATGTTTGCTGTGTCTCAGACAAAAGAAAAGAATGGCCTGACCATCATTGGAGTGGGCGACATCATGCTGGGAACCCATTTCCCGTCGGAGAAATACCTGCCTCCCGGTGATGACCCGTTCCCGCTTATCGAGGCTGCAATCCCTGTCCTGCATTCTGCCGATGTTGTTTTCGGAAACCTTGAAGGTTCGTATCTCGATGAAGGCGAACTTGTGAAAAGGTGTAAGGATACCACAAAATGCTATGCGTTCAAAACACCTGTAAGATATGCTCACGTATTGAAAGATGCGGGATTCAGGATGTTCAGTGTTGCCAACAACCATATCCGGGACTTTGGCCGGGCTGGGATGTTATCAACATCAAAAGTGCTGGATTCCCTTGATATCAGGTATGCCGGATTTGTTTCGAGGCCTTACGACACCTTGACCGTGAAGGGAAAGCTGGTGGGGCTTTGTGCTTTTTCACCCAATGCAGGCACTGTTCAGATAACCGATATCCCGGGAGCGGAAAAGATAGTAAGGCACCTTGCTTCTTTTTGCGATTACGTGATAGTTTCCTTTCACGGAGGGGCCGAGGGAGAGAAACATCAGCACATAACCCGTGAAACAGAAGAGTTTTATGGAGAGAACAGGGGCAATGTGTATGAGTTTGCACATAAGATGGTAGATGCCGGTGCTGATGTTGTTTTTGGGCACGGTCCTCATGTTGCACGGGCTGTGGAGGTGTATGGGGGGCGTTTCATCGCATACAGCCTTGGGAATTTCTGCACTTACGGGCGTTTCAACCTTAGGGGGGCCAACGGCCTGGCTCCGGCCATAAAAGTAGAGCTTGACGATGAAGGGAATTTCGTTGGGGCAAAAATATACTCGTTCAGGCAGGATAAAGTATCAGGCCTTTATGCTGACCCTCAAAACAGCGTGGCAAAGAAGATAAAAGACCTCACGACATATGATTTCCCTGAACTTCGCGATCGACTGGTGATAGACGATGACGGGGATGTCTTTGTTCCTTTCCCGGGTAAGATGCAGCATCTTGGTTTGCCAAAGCCTCAAAAAGCTGCTCTTTCAATTCCCGTTGATAGGCTGGATTAATCGAATGTCTGGTTTGAGTTCGATGCGATCTGGATCATCTTTTCGTACTCATCCGCCGACAGGTCGTTGAAGTAGTAGTGCTGCGGATTGACCTTTTTACCCCTGATGTGGACTTCGTAGTGCAGGTGTGGTGCTGTGGAAGTGCCGCTGTTGCCCACATAACCGATTATGTCGCCCCTTTTCACTTTCTGCCCCAGCTTAACGTTAAATTTGCTCAGATGCCCGTACAGGGTCTCGTACCCGAACCCGTGGTCTATCTCTATCCTTTTTCCAAAGCCGGTTTTGCGGTTGGTTATTTTTTTCACAACACCGTCGCCGGTAGCATATACGGGTGTTCCCTTAGGTGCTGAGAAGTCCATCCCCCAGTGGAAACGGCGTGTTTTGTAGATCGGGTGTATCCTCCAGCCCCAGCCTGAGGCAGTTCTTTTCAGGTCTTTGTTCGAGACAGGCATTATGGAAGGAGTGCAGCGAAGCATCTCATTTTTGCGTTTTGCCAGCTCGATTATCTCATCAAAGGATTTTGACTGCACGTATAGCTGTTTCATTATCACATCCAGCTTCTTGGCTGTGGTGATCACCAGAGAGGCATTGTCCATATCCTCGAGGTACTTGTACCGGTTTATTCCTCCAAAGCCTGCACGTCTGATGGAATTTGGAATGGAATCGGCAGAAAAAATAACCCGGTAAATATTTTCATCGCGTTGCTGAATGTCAGTAAGGACCAGCTGTATCTGCTCCAGGTTCTTCTCCATAATTTCGTATTGGGTAAGAAGACGGTGGTTTTCACGCATCAGTTTCTTTTCCTTGGGGCTGTCAAAAAAGTATGAGTATGCAAGGAAAAAAACAAAGCCGAGAACTGCACTAAACAGGAAGTAAAGAAGTGCGCGTGATAAATGATAGTGAAAACCTGTTTCAATTTTATCGTAGCTGAGGGTCTCGGGGTTGTAACGATACTTAACTTTTGACATAAATCAGCACTTTTATGTACAATTTTTGACTGTTCGCGTTCAAAATTAGTTAAATAATCTAACTTTGCAAGTGGAAAAAAGATTTTTAACCAACGCAAATTTTACAGTAAAAACTATGATGAAAGGATCAGAGATAAGACAGAGTTTTTTAGATTTTTTTAAGTCAAAAGAGCATCATATAGTTCCTTCGGCGCCCATGGTCGTGAAGGACGATCCCACTTTAATGTTCACCAATGCGGGCATGAACCAGTTCAAGGATATCTTTCTGGGTCATAAACCTATCCAGTACAAACGTGTTGCAAACTCACAGAAGTGCCTGAGAGTTTCGGGCAAGCACAACGACCTTGAAGAGGTGGGGCATGATTCGTACCATCATACCATGTTCGAGATGCTTGGCAACTGGTCTTTTGGTGATTACTTTAAGGAAGGGGCTATTGAGTGGGCATGGGAATATCTTACGGAAACTTTAAAGATAGAAAAGGAGCGTTTGTATGCTTCTGTTTTTGAAGGCAGCGAGGAAGATGATCTGGGAAAGGATACCGAAGCTTTTGAATTCTGGAAAAAGTGGCTTCCGGAAAGCCGCATCGTGGAAGGCAATAAAAAGGATAATTTCTGGGAGATGGGTGATGTTGGCCCATGCGGCCCCTGTTCAGAGATACATATCGACCTGCGGTCTGACGAGGAGAGGGCTAAGGTTGACGGCAGGGAGCTGATCAATGCCGATCACCCCGAGGTGATAGAGGTGTGGAACCTTGTTTTTATACAGTACAACAGAAAGGCAAACGGAGAACTGGAGAAGCTGAACAACAGGTTTGTAGACACCGGAATGGGATTTGAGCGCCTTTGCCGCATTGTGCAGGGCAAAAAATCCAACTACGAAACAGATGTCTTCAAGCCTTTGATTGACAGGATATCCGAACTTTCAGGTGTCGGATACGGCGAAAACACCGATGTGGTGGCTGCAATGCACGTTGTTGCCGATCATATCCGTACCATTGCTTTTTCCATAGCCGACGGGCAATTGCCGTCGAACAACAAGGCAGGGTACGTGATCCGCAGGATACTGCGCCGTGCCATACGTTACAGCTACACTTTCCTCAATGTAAAAGAGCCGTTCATTTACAGGATAGTGCCCACGCTGGTAGAAGTGATGGGGGATGCATATCCGGAGCTGCGTTCACAACAGGGACTGATAGAGAAGGTGATAAAAGAGGAGGAGGAGTCGTTCCTGCGCACTTTGTCCACCGGGATCAACCTGCTTAACAAGATCATTAAAGAGACAAAAGAAAACGAGTACAAGGTTGTGAGCGGTAAGGTGGCTTTCGAACTCTACGACACCTACGGATTTCCGCTGGACCTTACCGAACTTATACTTAAAGAAGAGGGGCTTGTGGTTGATCGCAAGGAGTTTGAGGAAGAGATGAATGCCCAGAAGCAGAGGGCCAGGAATGCAACTGCCGTTGAGACACAAGACTGGATAACCCTGGTTCCGGATGATGAAGAGGAGTTCCTGGGTTACGATTACCTTGAGACCGAAGTTAAGATAACAAAATACCGTAAGATAAAAGAGAAGAACAAAGAGCTTTATCAGCTTGTTTTCGATATCACCCCGTTTTATGGAGAAGGAGGGGGACAGATAGGTGATAAAGGTTACATCGACAACGGAAAAGAGAGGATACACATTGTCGATACCAGAAAAGAGCATAACCTGATAGTCCATATCGTAACCAAACTTCCGCAGGACCTTGACGGTGTGTTCAGGGCTGTTGTTGATGCAGAGCATCGACAGAATGTTACAAACAACCATACCTCTACCCACCTGTTGCACCATGCCCTGCGGCAGGTGCTGGGCGAGCATGTTGAGCAAAAGGGATCTCTCGTGCACTCCGACTATCTACGGTTCGATTTCTCACATTTTCAGAAAGTGACCGAAGAAGAGCTGAGCAAGGTGGAGAGGATAGTGAACAAGTATATCAGGAAGAACTATTCGCTGGAAGAGTTCAGGAACATTCCTTACAACAAGGCCTTAGAGATGGGAGCAGTGGCTCTTTTTGGCGAGAAGTACGGCGATGTGGTGAGGGCCGTTAAGTTTGGCGATTCGGTGGAGCTTTGCGGCGGAACACATGTGAAAGCCACCGGAGAGATAGGATGTTTCAAAATTTTCTCAGAGTCATCTGTGGCTGCCGGTATCAGGAGGATAGAAGCCGTAACTGCCGAGAAGGCCGAAGACCTTATCGAAAGTCAGTTCAATGTGCTGAAGGAACTGCAGCAGATGTTCAAGAACCCGAAGAACATTAAAGGTAACATCGAAAGTGTGATAGAGGAGAATGCCGTGATGAACAAGGAACTGACTGCTGTCAGGCATAATCTTATGGCTGTTGTCATCCGTGATATGGAAGATGATGCCGATGAGATCAACGGCGTTAAGGTGATGAGCAAAAGGGTAGAGCCTATCCTTGCGCCTGTACTTAAGGATTTTGCATTTAAACTGAGAAAAATGCACGGAGGCGATATGGTTGCCATTCTTGGTGCTGATGTGAAGGGAAAACCGCAATTGTCGATCATACTGTCTGATAACCTTGTGAAGGAGAAGAACCTCAATGCCTCGGAGATAGTGAGGGAGGCAGCAAAATATATGCAGGGAGGCGGCGGCGGACAACCTTTCTTCGCAACTGCCGGCGGTAAAAACCTCGATGGCCTTGACGATGCCATAAAAGCCGCAAGATCTATCGTGGAAAAGAAACTGAAAGAGCAGAGTTACTAAGGATAGCCCCTGCCTAACCTCCCCCGAAGGGTGAGGGGCTCCTGTTTTCCGTGTTCTTCACCTCCCTTTTATGGAAGATTGGGGGCGCGACTGCCAGTCGCACTCCCAATGTGCATGTAAACCCTTATTCAAAGATCAAAGCAGCATAGCCGCGAAACATCTGTAGAAAAAGGTTTTGGAGTTTATGTAGGTGCGTAGCACCGGGATATTGAACTTTGGGTGAAAATGCACACGGTATGAAAATGTTCCGGCGCCCTGCACCTAATGTTTTTTTGTTCCTTTGGGGGCTACAAATGTTGCGGTGCGCTGCACCTTGAGGGAGGGACAAAACCATTCGTGCATCAGTGGCTCCCCTTCCGCGCCTATTCAGTTAAAAAACTCTCCGTGCCCCCGCCTGACTGCGCAGGCGGGCAGGTCTGAGGCTCCGTGTTATTTATTAGGTGGTTCCCCTCTTGCGCCTTTCCGCCTTTGCGGTACCTCAATATCCTTTGCACCTCTTATCTTTTTGTCAGATAATGGTAATTCTTTTTGAATACTATCCTGAAGTATTGATATGATATGCTCGCTATCCCTGTGCCTGCAACCAATGTTATTAAAATCAGGAGATTAAGGAGCGAAACATGTTCGGTGTAGGCAAAGTTCCTTAGCCATATCCTTATGATCATTAGTGCAGTAGGGATTGACAGACTTACCCCGATAAGTATGTACTTGCCAAAACTCCCGATAAGATTTCTAAGGATGTAGTTATCGGGGATGCCCAGTGTTTTCATTAACGATATTTTCTTGTCTTTGTACTCTATCAGAAATGATGCATAGCTTATGAATCCCAGAACAGAGATAAAGAAACTGAAAAGGGTGAATATCATAAGCGCTGTCAGCATCCTGGAGTCTTCTTTGTAATTATCATTTAGCCGATCGGCTAGGAAGAAACTTTCTAATGGTTCGTTGTCCGAATATTTGTTCCATGTATTCCTTATGGCCGACAGGGTTCTTTTGTCTTTCCTGTCCTCCACCCTGATGATTATGTACCTGAAAAAGTTGTGTTTGCATAGAAGTACAAGTCCCAGGGGCTCTGTCTTTTTGTCAAGGGGTTCATAGTTGTAATCGCCAACCACGCCGAGAATGTTGAATTTCCTGCTTTTGTTCTGAGAGTTAGCTGTTTCGATATGTTCTTCAAGAGGTTTTTTTATCTCAAGTTCCTTTATGGCTGTTGAGTTCAGGATAATGCCCATGGAATCTTTTGTCTCGCAGTTGAGGAAAGAACCTTTCATCAGTCTCAACTGCATTGTCTGCAAATAATCGCAATCGACAAAGTTTACATTTACCGGCGTTTTTTTGGGGGGGTTAATGCCCCGGTATGAAAATATGTTTTTCATGTACCCTTCACCGGGAACCGATGTTGCGGCCGAAACATTGACAACCCCTTTTATGTGTTTGATCTCCTGCTTGAAGTCTTCATAATTTTGTTTGATGGTATATGCCCTGTCGATAATTAGCAGGTTTTTTTTGTTGAATCCCGGATACCTTTCGGATATGAAATTTAACTGTTGCCATATTCCAGCTGTCAGGACGGAAAGGAACATTAACACAAAAACTTGTCCGGCAATGATGAACCCCCTCATGATAAAACTGCTTTTGTTCAGTTTAAACCTGTTACGGAAGATGTTGACAGGATCGATGCCACTGAAGAATTTGGCAGGATAACCGCCCGAGATTATACCGATGATAAATGTGATGAATATTACCATCCCTATATCCTGTAATCCCTGTATTTGGCTCAGCTTAAGACTTAGATTAAAAAGTTTGTTGAACGCGGGTATCATCAGTTCTGCGAGTACCAGGCCCAGTATGGTTGCAGATGCGGAGATGATGAAGGCTTCAGTGAATATCTGCAGGGCAATGTGATAACTCCTGGCTCCGTTTAGTTTGCGAATAGCTGCATCCCTTAATCTTTTTGATGGTTCTGCAGTGGTGATGTTAATGAAATTTATACTTATGATTAGAAGGATGAAGATAGTTATTGAAATGAATATCAAGATCCTGAAGGGATTTGATAATGGTTCCAGTTCAGAGTCGAGTTTTGAATGCAGGTGTATGGACCTTATGGGCTGAAGGTGAAAATGAAAAGTAGTGTTTACCTGGGAGGTAGCTGTTGTGGTTTTGTTTTCCGGTTTTGATCTTTCTTCAAAGAGCCTTGCCTTTTTGTTCAGGTGCTTTTCGAATATCCTTAGGTCAGCCTTGGGTTTGACTTTGACGTAAGTGTAGCAAACCAAAGACTTCCAGTTGTGTTCCAACTTGTCCAGTATCTTTCTGTTGTAGTTGAGGATCTTTTCAATGGTCGAGATAGAGGCGATAAGATCGAAATGGAAATGGGACGCTTCGGGCATATCTTCAGATACGGCAATTATGTTGTATTTTATTCCGTCACGGTTTATCTTTTTACCTACGGGGTTTGTGCCTTTAAAATACTTGTCGGCAAGGGTTTTGGTGATTACTACATTCCCCGGCTTATTCAGTTGTTCAACAGAGCCTTTGATTATCCTAAGCTCAAAGACATTAAAAAATGAGGGATCGGCAAAAAAGAACCTGCTTTGCTTCAATGATGCACTGTTGTATTTTATTAGTTTGTTGGCCCCGGGGATCAACCTTGTTGTTGCTTCTGTTTCATGGAATGTTCTCAGAAGGCCGGAAAGTGGCAGAGGGGTAAGTGCATTGCTGACAGTTTGTATCCCGTCAGGGGACTCGCCCCGGGTTGTAAGACGGTAAATGTTTTTAGAGCCTTTTATGCCGGAATCGTAACTGAGCTCATATTTTATCAGTAGCAGAATGATGATCGACAGGCCTATTCCCAGGGCAAGGCCTGCAATGTTAGTTGCTGAATACAGTTTGTCCCTTAGCAATGATTTTACAGCCGCCCGTATGTAATGCAGTGTGTTCATTGCCGTTTAAATAGTTATGTTGTTATCGGTTACCACATGGCCGTCGAACATTTTTATTGTTATTTGTGTTTGATCGGATATGTAGGGTGAATGAGTGGCGAGGACAATCGTCATTCCCTCTTCGTTAAGCCCTGAAAATGTCCTGAGAATGTTATCTCGTCCTTTGGAATCCAGTCTGCCTGTGGGTTCATCTGCCAGGAGCAGTGACGGTTTTGTGATCACGGCCCTTAGTATCGATACCATTTGTTGCTGCTCTTCGTTAAGCTGGCCTGGATACCTGTTTTTCAGGTGTATCATCTTGTGACGTAAAAGCTCTTTTTCAATGATGTCGATACGTTCTTTTCTTTTGTAATTAAGGTAGATTAGAGGAAGCTCTATGTTCTCGAACACTGTCAGTTCATCTATCAGAAAAGCATCTTTAAAAACAAACCCGATATTTCCTTTGCGCAGTTTGGCCCTTTGATGATCTTTCTTTTTTGTGATATCAATGTCCATGAAGAACAACTCCCCCGATGTTTGTTTGTCTATCAGACCGATTATGCTTAGAAGGGTTGTCTTGCCACATCCCGACGGGCCTGAAATGCTTACGTAATCACCCTTTTTTATATTGATGTTTATGTTGCTGAGTGCCGTTTTGGCTATTTCGTTCGTGTAGAAGATTTTTACTATGTTTTGTGTTCTAATCATCCTTTATTCTTTGGTCTTGTCCGTATTTGTTACATGAAGTGTACGGAATCGTACATTTATTTAAACTGTTTAGTATAAAAAATGAACTTAAAATATTGTGGCTGCAAGTTTGAAAATTTTGTAACATTCAAGATATCAATGTTTAATGATTTTCTTTCCTGATGTCTGCGCATAACAGTTCCATTTGTACCATGTAATTTATTGCACTTTTTGTGCCATTTGTCTTAATGGCTTATAATCAAGGTGATTAAGTTAATGGCACTCTTTTTGGGGATGTATAGGTCGGTGTTTCATTATTTACGCAAATACCGTAACAGAACAGTTCTTTTTAATAAGATCACTTTATGTGGTGTTCGAAATCGAACAATGTCAATTATTTTTATTAAATTTAAAATAAACATTTGAAGTTATGGCAGAGAAGAAAGGGAAGATACTTATCGTTGACGATAATAAAGACATATTGTTTGCTTTGAGGCTTCTGCTGAAAACAGTAGCAGAAACGGTCAGGACAACAACTAATCCTTCTGATATTCCGGCTTTGATGAGCAAGGAGAATTTTGATGTGATCCTGCTGGATATGAATTTCACGAAAGATGCCATCAGTGGCAAGGAGGGCTTTTACTGGCTGGAGGAGATACTGAAGGTAGATCCGGCTGCTGTTGTTCTGTTCATTACAGCTTACGGGGATGTTGAGAAATCGGTCAAGGCGATAAGGGCAGGGGCTACTGATTTTGTTCTTAAACCATGGCAAAATGAAAAACTGCTTGCCACGATCTCTTCGGCCCTGAAGCTTCGCCAGTCGAAAACGGAAGTAAATGAACTTAAAACAAAGCAGAAGGAGCTGAATACTATCATGGATCAGCCTTTTGCCGATTTTATAGGTGTATCGCCGGAAATGCAGAAAGTGTTTGAAACGATCCGTAAGGTTGCCAAAACAGATGCCAATGTACTTATCCTTGGTGAGAATGGAACGGGAAAAGAGCTTGTAGCCCGTGCACTGCACCGTGAATCGCTGAGAAATAATGAGATCTTTGTGAGCCTTGACCTGGGCGCCATAAGTGAATCTTTGTTCGAGAGCGAACTTTTCGGGCATGAGAAAGGTGCGTTTACCGATGCCAAAGCCAGCCGTCCGGGACGCTTCGAGCTTGCTTCGGGAGGGACGGTTTTTCTTGATGAGATAGGGAATTTGTCGATGCCGCTGCAGTCGAAACTGCTTACTGTTCTGGAACGCAGGGAAGTGACAAGGGTAGGGTCGAACAAGCCCAGGCCCATTGATATACGCCTGATATCGGCCACTAACATGCCGCTGAAAAGCATGGCTGCTGAAGGAAAGTTCAGGCAGGACCTTTTGTACAGGATAAATACCGTTGAGATCGACCTTCCCCCGTTAAGGGAAAGGGAAGAGGATATTCCGGTTCTGGCCGAACATTTTCTGAATATTTATTCAAAAAAATACAGAAAGAAGTTCAGGAAGCTTTCACCGGCAGTGATACGTAAACTGACCCAATATCCCTGGCCGGGCAATGTGAGGGAGTTTCAGCATGTGTTTGAAAGGACTGTGATAATGAGTGACGGACCGGTACTTGAGGCGGATGATTTTCATCTGACAGCACAGCCGGCATCCTCATCTGAAGGGATGGAGCTTAACACATACAATCTTGAGGAGATAGAGCGCACCATCATCGAGAAAGTACTGCGCAAGCACAGGGGCAATGTATCAAAAGCAGCGGCAGACCTTGGGCTTACACGTACATCACTGTACCGAAGACTTGAAAAGCATGGCTTATAACAGTTTCAGAATAAACCTGGTGATAAGGGTCCTGCTGCTGGCAGGATCGATATTTCTGTTCTTCTTTCTTTGGTTCAGGACCGGTTTTATCATCACTCTTATTTTTACAGGATTTGTGATCATACTTCAGATATGGCTGCTGATACGTTATGTTGAGCGGACAAACAGGGTGCTGAACAGTTTTCTTGAATCGATCCGTTATTCCGATTTTACACGTACTTTTCAGGTGGATGATACATATTCATCTTTTGGTAAACTAAAACAGTCGTTCAATGAGGTGATAAAAAATTTCCAGGAGGTAAAAGCTGAAAAGGAGGAGAGTTATTTTTACCTGCAAACGGTCATTCAGCATATAGGTATTGCATTAATTGCATACCGGAAGGACGGCAGTGTGGAGATGATAAACAATGCCACAAAAAAACTTTTTCAGGTTAATAGTCTGAACAATATTACGGAGTTGAAGAATTTCAGTCCGGAGCTTGTGGAGAAATTGCTTCATGTAAAGCACGGAGAGAATGCTCTTCTTCGTATCCAGGACAATGATGATGTTCTTCAGCTGGCTATCTATGCTACCGAGTTCACTATTCACAACAGGTCTATAATTCTTACATCTATAAAGAATATTCAGGCCGAACTTGAGGAGAAAGAGATGGAGTCGTGGCAAAAGCTTATTCGTGTGCTGACACATGAAATTATGAACTCAATTACACCTATCTCTTCACTCTCGTCCACAGTAACGTTAATAATTGAAGATCTTAAAAATTCATTAAAGGAAAAATGTTCTGACGAAGAGCTGCTTGAATCGGTAGGGGATGTGGAGAGTGCTTTTCAAACGATACATAAACGCACCGACGGACTTTTACATTTTGTGAATACATACAGGGACCTTACAACAATTCCCAGGCCACAGCTCGCTATTTTCTCTGTCGGGTCACTTTTCGAGAATGTAAAGAACCTGCACGATGAGCAGATGAAAAGCAAAAATATCGAATGTGTGATCGATGTCCATCCTGAAACCCTGGAGGTGACAGCCGATGAGAAACTGATCGAGCAGGTCTTGATCAATCTTGTGAGGAATGCCATGCAGGCGCTTAAATGTAAGAGTGCTCCCAGGATAACGCTCAAAGGGTTTATCAACAAAAGGGGAAGGATAACGATTCAGGTGATAGATAACGGCTGTGGTATTCTGCCCGAAGTTCTGGATAAAATCTTTATTCCGTTTTTTACTACCAAGTCCGAAGGCTCAGGAGTTGGCCTCAGTCTTTCGAAACAGATAATGCGGAAGCACGGAGGAAGTATAAGTGTTTATTCCAAACCGGAGAAGGAGACGGTATTTACACTTACATTCTAAAAAGAAGCCCCTTGAGAAGGGGCTTTGCTTATTTCTGTTTTTTGTTTTTTAGTTCTTTTTCCTTGCTATGAAGCCTGTTGAACATCACAGCGAGATGTGCGTAAAGTGATGTGTTCTGAACTACAATATCATCGGGAACACGAAGTATCACAGGTGTGAAGTTCCAGATGGCTTTTATCCCTGATTCTATCATTATGTCAGCAGTTTGCTGTGCAACTTCCACAGGAACGGTAAGGATGCCGATTTTGATCCCGGGATTGATCATCTCCTTGAGTTTGTCGATGTGATATACCTCTACTCCGTCATAAATTTTGCCAATAACTTCAGGATTAACATCAAAAGCAGCAGTGATGTTTAGTCCGAACTGTCTCAGTCCGAAATCGCGTATCAAGGCTGTACCAAGGCTTCCTGTACCAACAAGGAATGCTTCATCAAGCTCTTTGAAGCCCAGGAAATTTTCCAGTTCTTCTATGAGCGGATCCACTTCATATCCTACGCGGGTCTTTCCGGCTATCTTTGTGTACGACAGGTCCTTTGTTACCTGGGTAGGATCAATGTCCATTATGTTCGCGATCTTTGGTGAAGAGATATACTTCAGTCCCTCTTTTTTTGCTACTTTAAGTTGTGCAAGGTAACAAGGCATTCTCCGGAGTGCGGGTTCCGGTACAACGCGGTTCTTCTTTTTATTGTCTTTTGTCATGAGCCTGATATTGAAACTTAATACAAAGTTATACAAGTTTACAATAAAGAAAAGTGTCTGCATTGTTTTTTTTCAAGAACATG
>JALVJU010000503.1 GCA_027034005.1 Marinilabiliaceae bacterium | reverse complement strand
GAACTGGGAATGGAAGCTGTACGGAAGATCAGGGTTGAGAATTTCCCGGCCTTTATCATCGTTGATGACAAAGGGAACGATTTTTTTGAAAAGCTTTGATAGCTGATTACATCAAAACAAAATGCCCCAACATGAAGTCCGGGGCATTTTTATTTTTTTAAGACTCCTGAATTCACAGGATTATTTTTTAGTCCCTTTTTATTCCAAACATCACCGAGACACAACCTGCTATCTTCTCTTTTGCATTCTTGTCTTTCTCTGAAACCTTAAGACGAATAACAAGTTGTTGTGTTGATTCCACTTTGAAATCCCAGGCATGTGCCCCATTCTGTTTCCTGCTGTCGAAAAATACATTTCCTTCTACATCTATCACCTGGAAATTAACAGGCGGTAGACTGTCGACCTTGCACACGACAACCCTGTACTCCTGTTCGGAAAAGAAAGTTTTGTAAATCTCGAAGGTCTCACCCTCGGCAAGGATAGTGACATTGTAATTCCCGTCGTGGACAAAATCTTTCAGTTCGCTTTTGCACACTCCCCTGGCATAGCTGAAGCACTGAGCATCAACCTGCCCTGCTGAAACAGCGAACAGAGCAAAAAGAAATATCAAACGGTATTTCCGTAACATAACCTTAAGCTTAAGTTAACGCGTGAATTACAAAATGAACTCTGTTCTTATCTCATCAACCTTTTTCAAAAGCTTGTTAAAAACCTCCTGAGAGATATCCACTTCAGAATCAGCTTTAATGGTAGTCACTTTGTTCTTAACATCAGTGCTTGCTTCAACTTTTGAAGTGTTACGTATCTTAACCTGATCGAATATCACCTTCAGCTCTTTCATCTTACTTTGAAGATAATCTGCATCTTCATTTCCTTGGTACTCAGCAAGCAGGTTCATAACAGTGTAAAGCGAAAGCTTCTGATATACAATTCGCTCTATCAGTTTCTTGTTGTTCACAAGCGAACCGTTAGTAAGTTTAGTTGCAATGTAAAGGCCTTCGATCCATCCTCCTATCAGAACAGATACCGCCATTACCGGCCTATTCTCTTCGGAAAGATATGCATTAGAGTTCATGAACGTTTCGGAGATGATATCAAGCACTACATCCCTGTTGTTCATGTTATTCTCAAGTTTCTTGATGGTATTCTCATCGATGGCATTAAGTATGCCCAGCCCGTCTGCAAGTTTTTTTGCATTGGCCATGTACTTGACCGAACTTTGTGTCTGGTCGAAAAGACTGGTATAGCTCAGATCGGCAGAGTAGATACCAAGGTTAAGGGCCATCTTAAGGTTTGTGGTATATTTGTTAAGATTATCAATAGGATTCAACAGGTCCTCATCGTATACAGCACCGGCACGTTTTATCAGCATTGCAGTTTCAAGAGGCGATGGCAATGAATAAAATATAAGTTTTGACTTATTAAATTCCTCCATTGCTTTTTCATTCAGATTCTTGGCAGCCTCGCTGCTTATCTCGCTCTCCTTTTTCTTTTGAGAACTATCGGAACCGCATGATGACGCAAACAGCATCAAACCAAGTATCAATGCTGAGAATGAAACCGGAATGTTTATTAATTTCTTCATAATGACTTATTTAATTTCCAGGGTATTTGTGTAAATCTATTTTTTTGAAAAATAATTAAAAAATATGAAAATCCTATCTGTTAAGATAAAATTTACCACTTAACACCTTTTTTCTACGCAACAACCTCAAAAAGGTTAGTTTTTGAGGTTGTATTTTTTTAATATTTAAAAAATTATGTTACTCGAGAGAAGAAAAATACTTCATAAACTGTGAACGTTCCCAGTGGGCAGGGTTCTCAAGTTTTCCGTATGTCATTAATCCTTTGAAATCGTCAATGGAATCAAAGTCCATCTCTTCCATCCATTTCTCAACATCCTGAAGCATCTCTGTTATCACTCCGGGACCATTCTGGTAAATGGCCGAACAAACCTGTGCTACAGAAGCTCCGGCAAGCAGAACCTTTATTACACCTTCCCCGGTATGAATACCTGTAGATGCTGCCACATCAAGATTCTTCACTTTGTCCGAGATGATGGCAACCCAGCGCAGAGTACGCCTGATATCTGCACTTGTACTGAACACCTCAGCAGGTTTAACGCTGAGTTTATGAATATCGATATCCGGCTCATAAAAGCGGTTAAAAAGAACTACTCCGTCTGCACCATATGCCGACATCATGTCAACAACACGCACAAGGTTGGAGAAATAAAGTCCAAGCTTCATCGAAACGGGAATGCTCACCTCTTTTTTAACGGCAGTAAGTACATCGTAATAAATCTGCTCGTACTCTTCCGCTTTACTGTTCTTGTCAGTGTTAAGAACGTAAACATTCAGCTCTATGGCATCAGCTCCGGCTGATTCTATCCTTTTTGCGAAATCAACCCAGTGATTGCTCGAAAAACAGTTAACACTTGCAATTACAGGGATATCATAGGCGGCCTTTGCCTCTTTTATCAGGTTCAGATAATCGTTGACGTTGTTCTCTCTTGTGTACTCCTTAATGTAGTCATGTGCTTCGGGATAATCAAACCCTTCGCCTGCATTTACCGATCTGTTTATCTCATGATTTATCTGCTCTTCGAAAAGAGATTTCAAAACAACTGCACCGGCACCGGCTGCCACAAGCTTGCCTATCTTCTCCACAGAATTGGTAAGTCCCGAACTGCTTACTACGATGGGATTCTTCAGTGTGAGCCCCAGATATTTAGTTTCTAAATTAGCCATAGATACTTTCAATTAAAATTTTCGTATAGAACAAAGATAATTATTATGATCGATGAAACAATAACATTAAAGCAGTAATTTCTTTAATCACCCCCCGTAATTGCGTGGCCCGAAGATCAGGCTGCCTATTCTCACAAGCGTACTTCCCTCTTCAACAGCTATCATGTAATCGCCTGACATGCCCATGCTTATCTCCTTAAATGAGTCACTGCCGGCAAAATATTTTTCTTGCAGCCGGCCGAAAATATTCCTGAGGCTCCTGAACTCTCCCCTTATCTGGTCCTTGTCATCGGTGTAGGTTGCCATTCCCATAACACCTGCAATGCGGATGT
>JALVJU010000502.1 GCA_027034005.1 Marinilabiliaceae bacterium | reverse complement strand
TTCCCAATAAATTAATTTATCATTGATTCAAAGGTCCGGTTTTAGTAGAAATTAATTATTCTGAAAGCTGCTTTTTTCTAAATCTGTGACAGATTTGTCATATTTAATAATTTTTATACTTTTACAGGCGAAGAATCCAAAAGCCTGTATTTATGAATGAATCAGTATCTGCTGAAGTAGAGGAGATCACATCTGATATCTCTGTAAAAGAAAATACTCCGGTACAGGAACCCAAAGAAGATCTTTTTGCAAAAAGAAAACATAATTACAAGATTTTCCGCAAAAAAAAGCTAAACGAGGTTTTCCTTTTCATTACTTCCCGTTGTAATTCAAAATGTAAAACCTGTTTTTATCACGACTTCCTGAACAGTAATCAGGACATGACCTTTGAACAGATTAAAAAAATGTCGGAAACAGCACCGCAGTTTAACAAGTTGTGGCTGTCGGGCGGAGAGCCTTTTATGCGGGATGAACTAGTTGAGATAATCAAGCTTTTTTACGACAACAACAAGATAAAGGAGATCAGCCTTCCTACTAATGGTTTGCTGACGGACAGGATAGTTGAAAAAACAGGTCAGATACTGGAGCAGTGTCCGGGAATGAGAATTTTGCTTAATTTCTCTCTCGACGGGCTGGGCGCAACACACGATAAGGTAAGGGGAGTTCCGGGTAACTTTAAGAAGACCATACGCTCGATGGAACTCATCAAACAGAGATACGGCGGTAACACTGATTTGATAGTGAATGTGGCAACCGTTATCACTCCCGAAGGTTATCATGATGCTTTTGACCTTGGAGTTTACCTTTTGAAAAAAGATCTTATTGCCACGCAGTTTTTTGAAGTTGTAAGGGGCAATCCACTTGACCCGGAAACCAAAGATCTCACAGAGGAAGAGGTACGGGCTCTCAGAAAAAAGGTGTACCCTTTAATAGCTGAACAGGCAAACCGTCTTTTTAAACATTTCAAAGGTGTGAAAAAAGATATCGCCAAAAAATATTTCCTGGGATACTTCCGGTTCATAAACAATATTCAGGATGCAAACCTTAAGGGCCCACATCACTGGGGAATGAAATGTACAGCAGGAGAGACAACGTTTGTGCTTGACCACAACGGAGATTTCCGCTCCTGCGAGATGCGTCCTCCCATAGGCAATATGAAAGATTACGACTTCGATCTCAGCAAAGCACTGTATGGTAATGCTATGCAAAAAGAGATAGAGGAGATTGGCGGGGGTAAAAAAGCGAATTGCTGGTGTACTCACGGCTGTTGGATCACATCATCGATAAAGTTCAGCCCTTACACAATGCTTTTCCGCATTCCATGGGCTTATCACAAGGCTAAAGGTGATCTGGTTGAAAATTTTGAACTGCCGGATATCGATATCGAAGCCATTGAAAACTATTAACGGGTTGTTAATTCATCCGGCGTTAAGTCTGCCTAAATCATATATCAGTGAAGATAGTCCTTTCGAGCCGCGGCTCCCGCGGTGACATATATCCGGTACTTGAAATTGCTTCTGCACTTCAGAATGCAGGACATGACGTTATTTCCGGCATCCCTGAAACATTTGGCGATGATGCAAAGCGGAGAGGATTAAAAGTACACCTGTATCGTGAAGACAGCGGAAAACTGATGAAGGATATGGGTAGCGGCATGAATGCCTCCAGGAACGGATTGAGTTTCATTGCCTCGTCCGTCCATCAGCAACTTGACTTTATGCTGGAAGCGACAAAGGATGCCGATGTGCTTCTTGCAAGTGTAAGCGAGATCGCTGCGCCTACTGTAGGTGAATTTCGCAATATCCCGTTTTACCGTCTTGCCTACGCTCCTGTACTGCCCGGCGATCAGCCTCATCCACTGCTTCCCGTGCAGAACCTTTCTCCTGCATTAAACCGTTTGACGTGGAAAACATTTGCGTTGTTCTCGCGGTACATTGTAAGAAAATTTCTTAACGGGAAACGAAAGGAGCTGGGGCTGCCTCCCATCACCGATCCAAACAAATATTTTACAGGCAAAAGCCACTCCCTGCTTGCTATCAACAAAGAACTTGCTCCTCCTAGTCCGGACTGGGATAAAAGATACAGATACAACTACACGGGGTATTGTTTTGGGCAACCGGAGGGTGAACTGCCTAAAGAGCTTATAGATTTTATTGAAAAAGACGGCGCTCCTGTTTACATCGGTTTCGGAAGTGTGCATATCAAGAATCCGCAGGCATTTACCGATATGGTGATAGAGGCATCTCAAAGAGCAGGTAAGCGTATCGTTCTCAGCCGGGGATGGACAGGGCTTGGCAACAAGCAGTATCCGGATAATGTCTTCGTAACGGGCGACACCAACCATGCCAAGTTGTTCCCGAGAATGGCCGGGGTAATGCACCACGGAGGCAGCGGAACAACACACACAGGTGCAAAGGCAGGCGTGCCGCAGTTCATCATGCCTGAGATCATCGATCAATACTACTGGGGCAACCGCATTTACAAAATGGGGCTGGGCCCAAAACCCGTTTCATCTAAAAAGCTTACTGTTGATAAACTTACACATGCACTTAAACAGATAACTGACGAAAGGTATCGTGAAAATGTAGCCCGTTTAAGCGAGGCTATGCGAAACGAAAACGGCGTAGCCGAAGTGGTAAAAATAATTATGGGGGCATAAAAAACAAGGGCTCCGAAATAACGAAGCCCCTGTCCAATCGACCTATGAAAAAAACTCTAATTGTTACTTCCTTTTTCTCCCCAGTGTAATTTCTTTGGTATTGCCATCCGAATCGGTTACTGTAGCCATTGCATCACATTCACCGTCGCCGTAGTCAAGAGTGAATGATCTGTGGCTGTTAACTATTGAAACTGTTCCTTTTACCGGGAAACGGCATACTCTTTTTCTCCATACAGGATTGTCATCGAGGATAGTACGATTGTATGTGTACCCATTCGAGTTGCCCCCTGAACTTGAACCTCTTACCAGGAATTCGTCATCCCAAATGTTCTTTGTGTCGGCTCCTGCGATCTTTTCCCGTTGCTTGTTCTCGATTTTATTAACCCATTTCCCTTCGGGAGTTGTAACTTTTATCTCTACTGTCCATGCAAAAACAAGGTTTCCTGCGTCATTCTTCCCAAGGTTCTCATACTCTTTTGAACCCTCTATTTTGTTATCATTGAAGTAATAATCTTCGAAAGTAACGGTTCTCTTGGTTCCTTTAACACGATGCGGGCCTGTCTTTACAATGATGATCTTACCTCTCACCCAAGCCTCCACTATTTTCTTAACAAGTATCTTATGGTTCTCGGGGCCGTAGTCGATTGTTATCTGAACAGGATAGAATTTACCTTCTTCGAGGTGTTCTTTGGTTACGATTGGATATTCAACTTTCTCGTTGGCACTTTTCAGATAAGCTTCCGACTTGTCAGGATAAGATCCTTCAATGTCCAGTGATGTCCATTGATCAACCTGATCGGACACAAGGTTGATGACCTCTTCAGCTTCTTCGTCTTGCTGAACTATAGCTTCAATGTCATTAGGTTCATCAACAGGTACATCATCTTTCTTTTCGCAAGCGCTGAAGATCAAACCTGTTGCGATTATCGCCGAAAAAAATAAACTTCTTGTTTTCATAATTGTGATTTTTTAATTGATTATTAAACTGTTTTCATTCGGTTAGATGTGTATAAACGAAAAAGGTTTAATCCGAAGTTTAAAAAATCTTAAAAAAATCGGGCAAACTGTTGAGACTAATGATAATGTGTTGAAAAACAAGATAAACAGTAAGATGTCATTTTTAGAAGAATTCCATTTCTGATAATGCCGGGAAAGATCCAAGTAACTAAACATGGAGAATATCGAGCAGGAGACCGATAGATTGACAGATAAAAAACTGTCAATTAAAAGAACTCTTCATTTTCGAACGTATCGTCGTTTCCTTTCTTTCTCTCATTTTTATTAGGAGTGTCCCTGATATCTTCACAGTTCATGTTGATGTTGAAGTTTACAGGTTTCTCGAATGTATCCTCCGGAGTGATGCCTATACTTATGTCGGCATAAACTTTTTGCATATAAATTGCATAAGACGGCAGTGCCATGTTAGCTCCCTGGCCAAGCGAAATGTTGTCAAAGTGAATGTCCCGGTCTTCACCTCCGGCCCATACTCCGGTAACAAGATTAGGTGTTACACCCATGAACCATCCGTCAGAATGGTTTTGTGTTGTTCCCGTTTTGCCACCCATTTCACATGTGAAGTGGTATTTTACACGCAACCGGATCCCTGTTCCATGGTTAACCACTGCTTCGAGCATATTCAGCATCATGTAAGCAGTTTGTTCGTTTATGGCCTCTTTCTTTCTCGGATGGAATTCCGCTATGACATTCCCGTAACGGTCTTCGATGCGAGTTACGATCATTGGCTCGATATGCACGCCTTTGTTGGCAAAATTACAGTACGCGCCTACCAGTTCGTACAGACTAAAGTCAGGAACACCAAGGCACAAGGCGGGAACCGGATCCATCGGGCTTTTAATTCCCATGCTGTGAATGAAGTTTACCAGTGGTTCCGGTTTCAGTTGTTTCATCACCCAGGCAGTGATGTTGTTGTTTGAGTTTGCAAGGCCCCATTTGAGCGATACCATCTCTCCGGCACGTTTATTGCCACTATTACGCGGTGTCCATGTTTTTCCGGTTGGAAGGTAAAAAGTCTGTGGTATGTTCGGTACCATATCACATGGTGTGAGCCCCGACTGCATGCCCAGAGTGTAAACAAAAGGCTTAATGGTAGATCCCACCTGGCGTTTTCCCACGGTGACCATGTCGTACATGAAATACTTAAAATCAGGCCCTCCCACGTAAGCCTTTACATGTCCGTTGTGAGGATTGATGGACAGCATGCTTGAGCGAAGGAAGAACTTGTAGTAGATGATAGAATCCAGGGGTGTCATCACGGTATCCCTTTCACCGTGCCAGGAAAACACCTTCATGGGGAATTTTGTGTTGAATACCTTTTTTATACTGTCATCCGATGCTCCGTTTTTTTTCAGACTGCGATATCTGTCAGTGTTTTTCATCGACATCAGCAGTATCCTCTTGTAATCTTTTTTGGATATTTTATTTGTGAACGGTGCCCTGGTACGTCCTTTTTTCTCTTTGAAGAATTTTGGCTGAAGGTCTTGGCTCAAGTGCTCAACAATTGCTTCTTCGGCATATTTTTGCATACGTGAATCAATTGTTGTGTATATTTTTAGTCCGTCTTTGTAAATGTTGTACTTTGAGCCGTCGGCTTTTAGGTTCTTGTTTATCCAACCGTAAAGCGGGTCGTCTGCCCAGGCGGTACTGTCTTCGATGAATTTTTGTTTCTGCCACGATGCATAATGTTCTCTTTCGGGATAAGGTGCTGTCATCACCAGTCTCAGATGTTCCCTGAAATACGGGGCAAGGCCCTCTTTGTGATCTGCCCTGTTGAAATGCAGTTCGAGCGGCAGGTGCGATAATGAGTCAAATTCTGCAGGAGTGATGAAATTGGCTTTCATCATCTGACCTAAAACCACATTCCGTCGTTGTGTGGTCAGTTCAGGCCTGCGGCGTGGATTGTACAGTGCCGGATTTTTCAGCATGCCGATTATGACCGCAGCATCCTCTATGTTTATTGAATCAGGTGTTGTGTCAAAGAAAGTTTTTACCGCAGATTTGATTCCGTAGGCATCGTAAATGAACTCTGCCCGGTTAAGGTACATGGCCAGTATCTCTTCCTTGGTGTAGCTTCGTTCAAGTTTAACGGCAATGACCCACTCCTTAAGTTTCTGGAAAGCCCGTTGCCATATGTTTGATGCTCCCTGGCCGTGAAAAAGTAGCTTTGCAAGCTGTTGTGTAATGGTCGATCCTCCTCCTGAACTCTGCTCATGAAGCAATAATGTGCGGAACAGAACGCGTGCCAGGCCCCGAGCATCTATGCCCGAGTGGTCATAAAACCTGACATCCTCTGTAGCTACCAGGGCATTTACCAGGTTTGGTGATATGTCTTTGTAATCTATAAGACTCCTGTTCTCGATAAAAAATGTGCTTAGCAGCACCTGATCAGCAGAGTATATCTCTGTAGCAATGTTGCTCTTAGGATTTTCCAGTTCATCAAACGAAGGCATGAATCCTAAAAAACCGTTCGAAATAAGGATGAAAAGCAGTATTACAAATGCAACCCCACCAATGAACAATCCCCACATCCAACGCACGTAATGTCTGTATTTATTATTTTCAGTACTCATATTCTTGAGAAATTTAGGGCAAAAATAGTAAAATTTAAGTTATGCATTTGAGCTTATAATTGTAAAGCAGTGATATTTTTTAATTAATTGGCAATTATTTTTCTACTTTTGCCCCTCAGAAAATGTATTTCTTAATTTAATAGTATTCAGGCGATGGCGAAAAAAGATACGGGAAGTGTTGAAAATTTGGTTATTGTTGAGTCCCCGGCAAAGGCTAAAACCATTGAAAAATACCTCGGTAAGGATTACCTTGTAAAATCAAGTTACGGTCACATCAGGGACCTTGCCAAATCGGATTTCGGGGTAGATATTGAAAATAATTATAAGCCCGATTACATAATCTCCAAGGATAAAAAAGATGTAGTCAAAGAGTTGAGGTCACTTGCAAAGAAAGCAAAGACAGTCTGGCTCGCATCCGATGAAGACCGTGAGGGGGAAGCTATCGCCTGGCACCTGTATGAGGTATTGGGACTGGATGACGACAAGACAAAACGTATCGTTTTTCACGAGATAACAAAAGATGCCATACTGAATGCTATTCAGAATCCGCGAAAGATAGATTACAACCTGGTAAATGCCCAGCAGGCACGAAGGGTTCTTGACAGACTTGTAGGATTTGAGTTGTCGCCTATTCTTTGGAGAAAGGTGAAGCCGTCACTTTCAGCAGGAAGGGTTCAGTCTGTAGCCGTGAGGCTGATAGTTGAGCGTGAACGTGAGATATTTGCATTTGAGCCAAAAGATTCTTTCAAAGTAACAGCTCTTTTCATTGTTGAAAATGAGAATGGGGAGAAGCAAGAGATAAAAGCTGAGCTATCGAAGAGATTCGAGACATACGAAGAGACTATTAAGTTTGTTTCCGGATGTAAAGATGTTGATTTTGTTGTTTCAAAAATTGATAAAAAACCGGTATCCAAATCACCGGCTCCTCCTTTTACTACGTCTACGCTTCAGCAGGAGGCAGGCCGCAAACTTGGTTTTTCAGTTGCTCAGACAATGTCCATAGCTCAAAAGTTATATGAGGCGGGGAGTATTACATATATGAGGACCGACTCTGTTAACCTTGCCGATGTAGCAGTTAAGAGTATCATTGGTTTGATATCGGAGAAGATGGGCAAAGAGTATGTTCAGCCGAGAAAATACAAGACAAAAGCGAAAGGTGCTCAGGAGGCTCACGAAGCAATCCGTCCTACTTACATGGATAAAGAGACCATTAAAGGTTCTGCTGCCGAGCAGAAGCTTTACAATCTGATATGGAAGCGTACCATTGCCTCACAGATGAGCAGTGCAAAACTTGAGAAGACAGTGATCTCCATTGATGCAGGGAATACGGGAGAGAAATTTGTTGCTACAGGAGAGGTTATCAAGTTTGATGGTTTCCTTAAAGTATACATAGAATCGACCGACAGGGACGAGGAGGCAAATGATGAAGATACAAAAGGATTGCTGCCGGCAGTAAATGTAGGAGAACGCCTTGACGTGGGCCAGTGCGAGGCGCGTCAGCGATGGACACAGAAGCCTCCCAGGTATTCAGAAGCCAGTCTTGTCCGTCGTCTTGAAGAGCTTGGTATCGGACGTCCGTCAACTTACGCCCCGACCATTTCTACCATTCAGCAAAGGGGTTACGTTGTCAAGGAAGATCGTCCCGGAGAAGAGCGTAAGTACAAACATGTCCTTTTCAAAAGTGGTAAGGTGACAGAGAGTGAAAAGAGCGAGATAACGGGAGCGGAGCGTAGTAAGCTTTTCCCGACCGACATTGGTATGGTTGTAAATGATTTCCTTGTAAAATATTTTCCTGATGTGGTAAGTTATGACTTTACTGCCAAGGTAGAAAAGGAGTTTGATGATATTGCTGTGGGCAAACTGGAGTGGGACTCTGCGATAGATGAATTTTATAAGCCGTTCCATGACAAGGTTGAGCATACACTGGAGAATTCAGAAAAGAGCACGGGAGAACGGATCCTGGGTAAAGACCCGGAGACAGGGAAGACTGTCCTTGTACGTATCGGACGGTTTGGCCCCATGGCACAGCTTGGGGAATCACAGGAGGATGGAGAGGGAGAGAAGCCTAAATTTGCATCACTTCAGCGAGGGCAGCATATCGAAACCATAACCCTTGAGGAGGCTTTGGAACTGTTTAAGCTTCCCCGTAAACTTGGAGAGTTTGAGGGAAAGCAGGTGACAATAGGTATTGGCAGGTTCGGCCCTTACATACGTCATGACAATAAATTTGTATCACTGAAAAAAGGTGAAGATGACCCATATACAATTGATCTTGAGACCGCCATTGAGCGAATAAAGGAGAAACGGGAGGCAGACATTAAAAAGATAATCAAGTTGTTTGATGAAGAGCCTGAACTGAAAGTGCTTAACGGCAGATGGGGGCCTTATATTTCGTACAAAGGTAAGAATTTCCGTATCCCAAAATCCGTTGAAGCCGATAAGCTGACACTGGAACAATGTATGGAATATGTGGAAAAAGGCAGTAAGGGCACGAAAACGAAGGGAAGCACTGCGAAGAAATCTTCTGCGAAGAAAAAGACCACGACGAAAAAGAGTACAAAGAAAAAATAAAATTTAGCCTGTGGAAGCGGAGTATTATTTCGATCCTGTAAAAGCAAGTTTCATAAAATCGGCACAACGG
>JALVJU010000501.1 GCA_027034005.1 Marinilabiliaceae bacterium | reverse complement strand
TGGACTTAACATGCACACCGGTATAAACATTGAAATTGGCTTTTGTCTTTAAGTCGAAATAAAATCCGAGATACCAGTCGTTAAGGTATCTTTTAGTGTCCATGTTGGAGATCTTTGTGATACTGCCGCCGCCGTCAAGGCCGAATTCAACTCCGTCAGAATTCAGTTTATCGCCAAAAATGAGGGTGAGTAATACCTGGGAGTTTAATTGTACTGTTAAAGCAGATATTATTAACGTTAAAAATATTTTTTTCATAGATATAGTTTTATATTTAATGTCAAATATATGAAAAATAATAACCTGATATTTTTAATATTTTACAAATGAAAAATGTTTTCTATCTGTTTTTTACTCTGTTTTTTGGATGTACCAATACTTATAATAAAAAAAGTAGCCCATTGTTGACCGTTGCCGAGGAAACGAATTTTGAATCGACTTCATCCTACCGGCGTGTGATAGACTTTATCGAAGAGCTGAAGTTGAGGCATCCTGCCCTTTGGACTGAAACAATAGCTGTTTCTACAGAAGGGAAAGAGATCCCTTTGATGGTACTGGGTAAAATTAACAAAAAAAATCCCGTAATCTACATCCAGGCGAATATCCATGCCGGTGAGGTGGAAGGTAAAGAGGCAACACTGATGCTCGCCCGTGACCTTTTGGATAATGCCCCGGAGAAACTACTTGACAAGGTAACTCTTCTGATATGTCCCTTATTCAATCCTGACGGGAATGACAAGTTCAGCAAAAACAACCGTAAAAACCAGAATGGCCCTGTCAACGGTGTGGGAGTGAGGTACAACGGTCAGCACCTTGATATCAACCGCGATGCTTTGAAGCTTGAGACACCCGAGATGCTGGGACTGGTGCAAAATGTTCTTAACAAATGGGACCCTGATGTTGCTGTCGATTGCCACACAACCAATGGTTCGTACCATGAAGAGCCTGTTACTTTTTCGTGGGGCGTAAATCCGAACGGTGACAGGCACATCATAAATTTCATGCGCGATGAGATGATGCCTGCTGTGGGCAAAAATCTTAAAAAAAAGTATGGGGTGCCGAACTGTTACTACGGTGTTTTTCTCGACAGGGAGGACCACAGCAAGGGGTGGCTTAACTATGCATCTGAACCAAGGTACATTTTCGATTACATTGGTATGAGGAACCGCTTGTCGATACTTAATGAGAATTATGTGTATGCCGATTTCAAGACCCGTGTGATGGGGTGCTACGATTTTTTAAGGTCGGTGATAGAGTACACTGCCGCAAATGGCAGTAAGATAAAAGAGCTTGTAAAAAGTGCAGATGAGAGAATGATAAACAGGTTTGCAAAGGCAGAAAGGGATTCGTTTGCCATAAAATATAAGGTAAGGCCGACACCCGAAAAGATGAAGATAGTGGCATATCAGGTTGATGTGGTAAAAGATGAGAAGGGCAGAAAGCGGTACAAAAAGAGTGACAGAAAAGAGACTCTTATAGTGGATTACCTTGCCGATTACTATCCCGTGAAAAGTGTTGCAGTTCCTAAATTTTACATTTTCACCGAGCCATACGATAAAAAGGTCCTGGATAATCTCAAAATGCACGGAATAAAATTTCATCCATTGCTAAGGGATACCACTCTGATGGCTGAAACTTTTAGAATAGACTCGTTAAAGCCCTCATCACGGCTTAACCAAGGGCATTTCCAGAATCATGTTTACGGGAAATATGTGAAAATTGAAAAAGAGTTCAGTGGTGATGATATCGTTGTGCCGACCGATCAGCCGCTAGGAAATTTAGTGTGTTACCTTCTCGAGCCGCAGACTGACGACGGCCTTCTGCGCTGGAATTTTTTCGACAGGTACCTGCAGCAGCAGTGGGGACGTAACTTCAATTCCTATCCTGTGTACAGGGTGATGGAGTGAGTATGAGGCTTGAAGCTCGAAGCCGGAAGCTGGAAGGTTAAGAGGATAATATTTACGGGTGACAGTCGATGTAGCTTTGAGCTACGCCGACAGTGAATGCGGCTTGAAGCCGCGCCCCCAATAAATGAAAACATTTTTTAACAAAACCTTTTCGCAGGAAAACAAAAGAATGGTCGTCTTACTGAATGAAGAGACGAGAAACCTATGGATGACACAACCTTGATAGAGGAGATAAAGAAAGGGGATGCCGCGGCATTTGAGCAGTTTGTGCTCGAATACCAGGGGTTGGTGTTCAACACCTGTTATTCGTTTCTTAACCATCGCGAGGTTGCCGAGGATGTGGCACAGGAGGTTTTTATCGATGCATACAAGTCGATAAGTTCTTTCAGGGGTGATTCGTCGCTGTCAACATGGCTCTACCGCTTGTCGATGAACAAGTCGCTCGATCTCATCAGGGCAAGGAAGAGGAAAAAGCGGGGCAGCGGCCTGTTGAGCTTTTTCGGCAACGAGGAGATGTCACGGCTTAATGTGGCAGACACTAAACAGCCGCATGAACAGCTTGAGGAGGATGAGAGACGGCAAATTCTCATGTCAGCCATCGAGAAACTACCCGACAGGCAGAAACAGGCGATCGTCCTTTCAAAATTTGAAGGCCTATCGCAGGAGCAGGTTGCCGAGGTGATGGAAACAACAGTTTCATCCGTGGAGTCTCTGCTAGTGAGGGCAAAAAAGAAACTCAGGGAGCTGCTGTCAGATTATTTTTATGGAATAGAGAAAAATTAACGCAGGAAAAAAACAGAGTTAGCGTCAAACATACAGAACAGGATAAAACACAAAAGTGATGAACAGTCCGGATAAGAACATAGAAAAAAAGATAGATGAAATTCTCGACATGAAAATGTCAAGGGTTCAGCCATCTGCCTCGTTCACGGCCAATGTGATGAAAAGGTTTGAGGAGGAGGTGAACAAAGGTAAAGCTGTGTCGATGAAGTACATGGCTTATATCAAGGTAGCCGCTGCACTTATTGCCTTTGCCGTGATAGGTAACCTGCTGATACTTATCACAAGTATCAAAACGGCAGAGACAACAAATGAGATCATCACGGCATATTCGTCAGAGTACAACATCGACAACGAAGATCAGTGGTGGGTGAACCTTGCCTCGGGCGATTACTACCCGGTAGACAGTAAAGATGACAAG
>JALVJU010000500.1 GCA_027034005.1 Marinilabiliaceae bacterium | reverse complement strand
AACAGGACCTTAATCACGAGCAGTTTGAGATAAACGACAACCGCACACTTAACGAGGTCATAGAAGAGCTGGTGGACGGAGATTATATCCCTTCTTTCTGTACGGCTTGTTACCGACTGGGACGCACCGGGGAACACTTTATGGAGTTTTCCGTTCCCGGGTTTATTAAGCGCTACTGCCAGCCCAATGCTATGCTAACACTTGCCGAGTACCTGGAGGATTATGCCCCTCCTGCAACAAAAGAAAGAGGGTACAATCTGATACAAAAGAACCTTGACGGCTTTTCAGATAAAGAACTAAAGAAGAGCGTGGAAAAACGGCTTGAAAGGATAAAGAAAGGGGAGAGGGATATTTACTACTAAAGAAAGCCCCACCCTGCCTCCCCAAAGGGGAGGTGACTGATTCCTGATTGTAGTTGGCAGTCTTCAGTTGGCAGGAAAAACTTCGATATTCTCCGACTGAATCGGGGTTAGATATTCTGCGTTCAGGATAGAAACTAATAGCGTTCGGTATCTAAACTCCCCTCCACCGGAGAGGCAGGGGGTGGTTAAGAGTCCGAAATCCGAAACCGAAAAAATAAGAAGAAGGCAACCTGCAATTTTCAGTTTCTTCCCCCCACAGGGGGGATTGAGGGGGGCTTCTTCCTGTAATGTTTCGAGTCTCCCCATTCGCCGTACCCTACTTCGCGGCCGGCCATGGCGATCCTAACGTTCAGGCAGTTTGTGCAGTCATCGGCTCCTTCGTCGGTACAGGGTTTATTCTCGTATAGCAGGTAGTTCTTGCGGTTTGCTGTTGGAGTGATGTTGGGCATGATGATATTGGCCCCGCATTTCAGGGCTTTTTCCCGTCCCATGGGGTCGATGGCTTGCAGGGCAGTGGCTGCTGCAATGTTGATGTCGGGCATGAGGAGACGTAGTGTGGCAATCATGTTCAGCGCCACTTCAAAGCGCCGTTGCAAAGGCCACAGTTGTTCACGGTAACGGTAAAGTGGGGTGTCGTGATGTTCGATGTAGGGTCCCATACCAACCATGTGCACATCAAATTCCTTCATGAACAGAAGGTCTTTGGCAAGATGTTCGTATGTCTGGAACGGCAGTCCTATCATCACGCCTGTGCCTGTCTGGTAGCCCAGCTCTTTCAAAGTGTAAAGGCACTTCAGCCGGGTTTGATAATCGTGCTTTTCATCGCGTGGGTGAATTCTGTAGTAAAGCTCCTCATCGGAAGATTCGATGCGTAACAGATACCTGTGGGCGCCTGCTTTGAACCACTCTTTGTATGTCTCCCTTGTTTGTTCTCCGAGTGAGATGGTAATGCCCAGTTCTCCTTTCGAAAGTTTTTTTATCTCATACAACAGTCTGCTTATCCGTTCTACGAACCGGTCATCGCTTCGTTCACCGGACTGCAGCACAAGGGAGCCGTATCTGTTCTTGTAAGCAAACCTGGCTGCACTGAGTATGGCATCGTCCGGGATGTCGTAACGGTCGATATTCCTGTTGTCTTTGCGTATCCCGCAGTAGTAGCAGTTCTTTGTGCAAAAGTTTGAGAACTCTATCAAACCCCGGAAGAAGACTTTTTTACCAACAACCTTTTCCTGCACCTTGCCTGCTTCTTCCCAAAGTCGTTGCCTGGCTTCTCCTTTTAAAGAGATAAGCCGGCTAAGGCCTTCAGCAGAGATTGTGGCTTTTTTTATTTTGTTAGAATCTGATTTCATGCATTGCTCGATTGCGTGCTGTAAAAATACAAAAAAAGAGTGTGAGCCAATGTTAAATAAAGATTGATTTCAAGAATTGTGGGTATTGTCACAAGCAGGATTGATAAAAGTATGAGCAAGCTGGGTGAAGGATGTGTCAATGGTCATTGATCTTCAATAAAAACCGTAAAACAAATCATAAGTGATAATTTAAATTTCAGTTAAATAAACGTATTTGGATACAATATTTCTGAATAAAAAATACGATTTTACACTTTGTTCTGGGTTTGCCTTACGATTTGTAATCTGAAATTAAAATTGTAATCAAGAATTAAGTTGTGTTTACTGTTTTATAAATTGTATGGAGGCTTACGATTTGATCTGTAATATTTGAAATAAGTCAAAAATAATTCTGAAATCTCCAAATTAAGTTTAATTGTTGTACAACATTTTTTAAATGTGTTACAGATTGAAGCAAATAATTATATTTGTGAAATGTCAAACATCGGGATATGATAAACAGGCAATTAATTGATCCGTCGAATATCGTGGTTGTAGGCGGGTCCGATGATATCGGGAAACCGGGTGGAAAGATATTGAAAAATCTTGTCGACAGTGGTTATAAAGGAGAGCTGTATGTTGTAAACCCTAAAAAAGACAATATCCAGGGGATAAAAACTTTTAAGTCTGTTGAGGATTTGCCCGGTGAAGTGGATCTTGCCGTATTGGCCATTGCTGCCAGGTTTTGTCCCGATACTGTTGATGTTCTTGCAAAAACAAAAAACACAAAAGCTTTTATAATTATTTCTGCCGGATTTGGCGAGGAGAGTGCCGAAGGAGCTGAGTTTGAGAAACGGATAGTTGAAACGGTGAATAGTGTCAACGGGTGCCTGATAGGGCCGAATTGCATAGGTGTCATTACCGTGAATCACAGCAGTGTGTTCACTACTCCCATTCCTGCCCTTGATCCGCATGGTGCAGATTTCATTTCCGGTTCCGGTGCCACCGCGGTGTTTATCATCGAGGCAGGCATGAAGAAGGGGCTGCGGTTCAATAGTGTGTTCTCCGTGGGCAATAGTGTACAGACAGGGGTGGAGGATGTGCTGGAATATTTGGACGAGACTTTTGACCCGGAAAAAAGTTCGGGGATAAAACTGCTTTACATCGAGAGTGTGAGAAAGCCGCAGAAGCTTCTGAAGCATGCTTCATCACTGATAAAAAAAGGGTGTAAGATAGCTGCCATAAAAGCGGGGAAAACGGAGGCAGGCGGAAGGGCGGCATCAAGTCATACAGGTGCCCTGGCAGGTTCTGATACCGCTGTCGAGGCACTTTTCCGCAAGGCGGGAATAGTCAGGTGCGATGGCAGGGAAGAGCTTGCAAATGTGGCGGCAGTATTCATGTCCAAAGAGCTAAAAGG
>JALVJU010000499.1 GCA_027034005.1 Marinilabiliaceae bacterium | reverse complement strand
TCAAATATCGACTTTATCTCTGAGCCGAAAATCAACCGGTTTCCTGATTGATAGTAATAAAGTGGCCTTATGCCCACCCTGTCGCGGGCAAGAAAAAGTTCATCCTTAACGGTATCATAAACAGCAAAAGCAAACTGTCCGTTCAGTTTGCTTAGACATTTCTCGCCGTACTCCTCGTAAAGATGAAGCACAACTTCAGTATCGCTATGTGTTTTGAGTTTATGACCGAGAGAGATAAGTTCCTCCCTCAGTTCAATGTAGTTGAAGACCTCGCCGTTATATGCTATCCATTTGGTTCCGTCGGCTGTTGACAGCGGTTGCTGTCCACCGGCAAGGTCAATGATACTTAGCCGTACATTACCAATGCAGGCTGTGGGTGTGATAAAAAGCCCTGTTTCATCCGGTCCCCGGTGTTGAATACGGGAAAGCATCCTGTTAAGGATGTTCTCATTCTCCCCGTTCCTTCTCCCCGAAGGCTCTATGAATCCGGCTATACCACACATATATTAACTTGCAACAGCAGCTTTCTTGCGTTCAACAAAAGCTGAAATACGTTCTACATTACCAAAATTCTCCTCTATCAGCTCAGTATCATCTGTCACAACACCAAACTCCTCTTCAAGAAAATTTATCAATCCGAGCAATCCCATGGAATCAAAGATACCTTCATCAAATATCATTGTTTCATCCTTGATCATTTCAGGATCGGTAAAAGTTGTTTCTGCGATAAAATTCCTTATTCTTTCTTTCATGACCATAACGGTTTAATTTCTGTTATTTTAATTTCAAACTCACTCAAATTTACGTTTTACAACTGAAACAGTTTAAAAAGTTTGTCGAAGCATTATTTTTTATAGATAAATGACACTTTTTAATACGATTAAAAATTATATGAGTTCAGTATCAGCAATTAAGACAATTTAGTCTGAAAATATCTTTAACTGTTCGAAACTGGACATGCATTAGTTTCAATACCGAACAAAACAGCAGATAACACCAAAACAACAACTCATCCATTACCCATTAAGCACCAACAGATTACAAATATTGGCACACCTATTGATGATTAAAAGACAGAAAATATTTTAATAATTAAAAACAAATATCATGAAAACAATAAAATTTAGTAAGCTAACCTTTATTCTTCTTGTCACAGCAGGATTGTTCAGCTTCTCATTTACATCAGAAGCAACAGGTAACTTAAAAACCGGTCAGGTTATGATCGAAGAAACCGAAGAGCCGGAACTGGCAATTGAGCCATGGATGACAAGCTCCGAATGTTTTGAGCAACTGATCTCGAAACTGAACAATGAAAGCTATGACTGCATACTTTTCGAAGAGAGTGAAGAACCTCTTCCCATCGAAGGATGGATGACAGATCTTTCATTTCCTGAAAAGATACAATTAAAATACAATGCTGTAAATTCTTTTGATTACGTTGAGATTTCTCAGAAGTTGTTATGAATTGCAGCTACTATTCCAGAATAAAAACCGGCTTTTACGCCGGTTTTTTTTATCTTCATCTCAAAAAATAAAATGGATATCGTCATCATCGGGTCAGGGAATGTGGCAATACACCTTGCTGAAGCACTGAATTCACAACACAACATAGTTTCTGTGTACAGTAGGAAGCAGGAGAATGCCGCACAACTTGCAGGAAAATTCAAAGCTAATGCCACAGATAACATACAGGACATCCCCTCTTACGCTGACTTTTATATAATTTCAGTGAAAGATGATGCGATAAGTGAGATCACAGCATTAATGCCCCGGGTAGAAGGAATTGTAGCTCATACGGCAGGCAGTGTTCCCATGGATGTTTTAAGCAGGTTCAGGAGTTATGGCGTGCTCTATCCGTTTCAGACTTTTTCAAAAAACAAAACCATAAACTTCAGGGATGTCCCTGTACTGATCGAGGGGAATACGGAAGAAACAACAAAGAATCTCACTGACCTTGCTGAGTCACTGACTGAAAAAGTCTTCAACATAAACTCTGATCAGCGGTTATTGTTACATCTCGCCGCTGTTTTTTCATGCAACTTTGTAAATCATTTTTATCACATCGCCGATTCCATATTTCAAAAAGCAGACCTTCCCTTCGACCTGCTTCTGCCCCTGATAGACGAAACGGCCCAAAAGGTCCGGGTTAAAAGGCCTTTTGATGCCCAGACCGGCCCTGCTGTAAGGAACGATACCCAAACCATCGAAAAGCATATTGACATTCTTTTGAAATTAAACGAAAAAAAAACGGCATCTTTATACCGGGAAATTTCCGATAACATAATTGAAACCCATAAACGGGACAAATGAAAGAAATGACTTTTTAAATTTGACAATAAGAGATGAGCAACTTTAAAGAAGA
This sequence comes from Marinilabiliaceae bacterium, assembly GCA_027034005.1. Classification (GTDB taxonomy): domain Bacteria; phylum Bacteroidota; class Bacteroidia; order Bacteroidales; family Marinilabiliaceae; genus JAADEM01. The sequence goes on along the minus strand of JALVJU010000499.1, from coordinate 6,627 downwards.
CCTTAACAAAGTAAAAGCCTTTGTTTTCGATGTGGATGGTGTTTTGTCCACTGCTGTACTGAACCTGAACATCAACGGAGACCCGATGCGAACGGCAAATGTAAAGGACGGCTTTGCCCTTCATCAGGCTGTTAAAGCAGGTTATCCCATCGCAATTATCACCGGAGGAGACTGTGAGCATGTAAGAAAGCGGTATGAAAAACTGGGCATTAAAGATGTTTACATGGGCTCTTTTGATAAAGTGACACCATTTAACGACTGGTTAACAAAACGAAATATCGATCCCTTTGAGGTGATGTACATGGGCGATGACCTGCCGGACCATCCGGTAATGAAAAAGGTCGGGGTCCCGGTTGCTCCTGCCGATGCTGCTGAAGAGATAAGAACACTTTGCAAGTACATCTCGGATAAAAAGGGCGGCGAAGGATGCGTCCGGGATGTTATCGAACAGGTAATGAGGGTCCAGGGGAAATGGTCGGCCGACATAATGTGGTAAATTCATTTTTCGGTTGTAACTTTATACATAAGAAAAACTAAGACTATGGCATATCTAAATCTGATCAGATACAAAAATCTGATAATTATAGTTTTGTTGCAGGTGCTGTTAAGGTACGGACTGATAATTCCTATTCTGGAGCATTATGACATAACACCTGCACTTTCAACGGTGAACTTTATGCTGCTTGTGTTAACAACCGTACTGCTCGCTGCATCCGGCAATGTCATAAACGACTATTTTGACCTCAGGACAGACAGGATAAACAGGCCCGAAAATGTGATAGTTGGTAAAAAAGTCAATAGACGTGTCGCACTTCTGCTTCATGTCCTGCTCTCTTTCACCGGTGTTTTCATTGGATTGTATCTCGCATACATAACGCGCAGGGAGACTTATGTTTTTCTTTTCGTATTTATCCCAACTATCCTTTGGGCATACTCCACTACATTAAAAAAACACTTTCTTATTGGCAACCTTACCATTGCCCTGTTGACTGCCATTGTTCCGTATCTCGTGGTTTCGCTGGAGTTTGCAGCACTTGAAAGAGTTCACGGACGGGAGATAGTAAATTCAACGGCATGTTCACTTGCCTGGTTCTGGACAACAGGATTTGCCTTTTTTGCCTTCATCACCAACCTGACAAGGGAGATAATCAAGGACATCCAGGACATAAATGGTGATAAGGCCGTTGGCTGCAAAACCTTGCCCATTGAAATGGGCATACCCTATTCTAAAGCTGTTGTTTCGATCCTGTCAATCGGGTCGGTAATCGCAGTCTGGCTGATATATTTTTTTGTGAAAGGACTTAAAGAGATCCCTTATGCAGCAATCTATCTGATCGTATTCATAACTATCCCGTATCTTCTGCTTACGTATACTACTATTTCAGCCAAAGAGCCAAAAGACATGAAATTGCCGAGCACTATTTGTAAACTGATCATGCTGTTCGGGGTTCTTTTCATTGCAATGGCGGGTTATAATTTTCGATAGATACCAGGCTGGAGACAATAAAATCCCCAACAAAAAAACACCCTCTCATTTTCAAAACTGAAAAACATGAGGGTGTTAAATTTCTTAAGCTAAAAATTAATCTATTCCTTCACCAGTTTAGTAGTTTGTACACCGCTTTCACTCTTAAGTGTCACTACATAAACTCCTTTTTTAAGTGAACTCACATTGATTGGTTCATTTTCACTCACAACCTTTTTCTGTATCAACGCTTTTCCGTCAACACTGTAGATTGTCAGCAACGATTTCTCGTAAAGGTTGCTGATGTAAACATAGCTTGTTGCGGGATTTGGATAGAGATAAAAATCGCCGTTCGGAGCTTCCGGATCTATTGGTTTTGCAATCGAAATGATAGAATAGAAATAAACGGTTTTCAGATGATTGGTATAACTGTTGGTTGATGCATCCCAGTACTGGGTGGCCTCTTCCATCTTTATTCCATCTTCATTATACTTGTATGTATCAAGTCTGTTTTCAACCCAAGCATTCTGAGCATCGTTCCACCTGTCGTAAACATCCTTTACCAGATGCCCTTTGCTGTCATATATCTTAGAATGCTTTGCTGCTTTATCCCAATCGTCAACTTCAGCATTCCAGTCCTCTCGCACCTCAACTGTTCCCTGTGCATCGGTAAGCTCGGAAACAGAGAAAGACCTAACATTTTTCCATTCGGCATTCTCCGGATCCCAATCAATTATCTGATGGCTCTGAAGGTCACCTGCGGCATCATACTCATAGATACACTGCCACTCATCTCCCCAGGCTGATTTTTCTTTGTCGTAAGATTTATTTAACAATTCCAGCAGATTACCATTTCCATCGTAAAGACATTCATATTGCCAGTAATTCTCCCAAAGATTCTGATCCTTGTTCCAGTTCATCGTATTGTAACCAATAAGTTTCCCTGCTTGGTCATAATCCTGCACCTGCTGCCACTTATCGATCCATCTTTGACTTGTTTGTTCCCATTCGGAATAAAGGACTGTGATGCCAGAATTGTTAATATCTTGTTGATAACTTTTTCTCCAGACACTCACCCAATCACCTTTTGAATCATCCCATCTTGAGGTCTGGGTTCTAAGCATCGAAGCGCCTCCATCGTAGATATAATCTACCTTTTTGCCATTTTTCCAGGCGCCTGCTGCATAAAACTGAAAAACATAGTTAATAAGATTGTTATTTGCATCATATCGGTAATCAGACCTCGAATCCAACATCCAGTTTCCCCCGTTACTGATGTAGGTATATACTGAATCGAGACGGTAATAAAAGCTATCCACGACCTCAACTTTCTGCCCCTCCAGAAGGTTAAGATCCATCGCTTTTGCCGATAGATCAAGGTTTTGAGACTGCACAAATCCTCCCCATGCGACTAATGCCGCCACTATACTCAAAATACGTTTCATGTTCGTTGAAATAGGTTGTTTGTTTCTTGATACGAAACAAATCAAAAATGGTTATAGTTTATCTCCATTTTTCTACGTTCAAAGGTAAAAAATATTTCATTCAAATAAGAAATACCTACTTTTGTCAAAACGTAAAAACAAGAAAAATATGATAGGGAACCTTTTGAAAAAACGAATTATTTTAGCGAGCAACTCCCCCCGCAGAAAAGAACTTTTAAGAAACCTTAATTTGCCTTTTGATGTATTGGTAAAAGATGTCCCTGAAGAAAGTTTTCCGCCTGGATTAGAAAATGACGAGGCAGCCGCATATCTGGCAGTACAGAAAGCCTCATATTACATGGATTTACTGTATAAGGACGATATTATACTTATCACTGCTGACACTATAGTACTCTGTGAGGACAGGATCATGGGAAAACCTTCCGGATATGAAGAAGCTTTTAATATGCTAAAATCCCTGTCGGGAAAAGTACACGAAGTAATCACAGGAGTTGCGCTCACTACACCAGGCAAACAGGAAATATTCGATTCTGTTACAAAAGTGTATTTCAAGGATCTTTCAGATGAAGAGATAGATTACTACATCACAAATTATAAACCATACGACAAAGCCGGTGCATACGGTATTCAGGAATGGATAGGCATGATCGGCGTAACCCGAATCGAAGGTTCATATTTCAATGTTGTAGGACTTCCTGTTCAAAAGCTCTATTCCGAGCTCATAATTTTTTAAAAGAAGAGATAAAAAGAGTATTTTTGGTTCATTAAAACTAAACCAAAAAGACAAGCAACATGTTCAAAAGATCATTCCTTCTGGTTCTTCTTTCACTTTTTATAACCACTTCCGCCTATGCCGACGAAGGCATGTGGATACCCCTGCTGCTGAAAAAATACAACATTGAGCAGATGCAGGCCAAAGGTTTCAAACTTACGGCCGAGGATGTTTACAGCATCAATAAAACCAGCCTTAAGGATGCGGTCATGATATTCGGCGGCGGCTGTACCGGCGAACTCATATCCGACCAGGGCTTGCTTATCACAAACTATCACTGCGGCTACCGTTCGATACAAAAACACAGCAGCATTGATCACGATTACCTTACCGACGGTTTCTGGGCAATGTCGAAAGATGAGGAACTGCCCAACCCGGGACTTACAGTAACATTTCTGAAACGCATAGAGGATGTGACTGACAAAGTCCTTAAAGGTGTAACGGATCAAACTCCCGGGGATGAAAGAGAAAAGATCATCAAAAAAAATATTGCCGGGATAAAAAAAGAAGCAACAAAGGACAACAACTACCAGGCAGTTGTTAAACCGTTCTTCTACGGCAACCAGTACTTCCTTTTCCTCAATGAGATATTCAAGGATGTGCGCTTAGTGGGAGCTCCCCCTTCTGCCATCGGCAAGTTCGGCGGCGATACCGACAACTGGATGTGGCCGCGCCATACGGGCGATTTCTCTATGTTCCGCATCTATGCCAACAAGGACAACAAACCGGCAGAATTTTCGAAGGAAAATGTACCATACAAACCAAAAAAACATTTTACCATTTCACTTAAAGAAGTAAAGAAGGGAGATTTCACAATGGTTTTCGGTTACCCGGGAAGCACTTATGAATATGTTCCTTCGTATCACCTGAAGATGCTTACGGAATACATCAATCCAAAACTTATCGATATCAGGACAAAGAAACTGGATATCATGAACAGCTATCAGGAGAAAGACCCGAAGGTGCGCATTCAGTATGCCGCCAAAAATGCAAGCATCTCAAATTCATGGAAAAGATGGATTGGTGAGGATAAAGGACTTGCAAAACTGAATGCCATCGAGAAAAAACAGGAGTTTGAAAAGCGGTTCAACGAGTGGTGCAAACAGGATGCTGAAAGAGAAAAAAAATATGGCAGTTTGATTTCCGAATACAAAAAGGTATATGATGCTTATGCACCTTACAGACTGGCCCGGTACTACACATCGGAACTTGTATTCCGTAACGGGATTGAGATAGCAAGCATTGCAGGAGCATTCGGAGCATTTACAGACCTTCCAGCTGACAGGGCTGACAAAGTCATTAATTCCCTCAAGAAAAGAACAGAACAATTTTACAAGGATTATTTCATGCCCCTCGACAAGGATGAAACAGTGATGCTGCTCGACATGTACCGAAAGAATGTTCCTGCAGAGTTCATGCCTGACATCTATAGTTATATCGATAAGCACTTTAAAGGCGACACAAAGAAATACACCGAATATCTATTCAAGAAATCGGCATTTACAAACAAAAGCAGTGCTGAGGCGCTGTTAAACAATGTTTCGAAGAAGACAACAAAAAAGATACTGGAAGATCAGGCTTACGTTTTGTACAGCAGTTTTAAGAATAATTACTCCAACCAGATATTACCTGAAATAAGTAAATTAAAGCTGCAGCTTAATGAACTTAACAGAAAGTACATGGCCGCACAAATGGAGTTTGAAAAAGACAAAGTGTTTTATCCTGATGCCAATTTCACATTAAGGGTCACATACGGGAACGTAAAAGGATACACGCCGCGTGATGCTGTTTACTATGAGTACAAGACCACTCTGAAAGGCATAATTGAAAAAGACAATCCCGACATTTACGATTATAATGTCCCTGAAAAGCTGAAAGACCTGTACAAAAACAAAGATTACGGGCAGTATGAAGTTGACGGAACAGTCCCGGTTTGTTTCATCGCAACTAACCACACAACAGGCGGAAACTCCGGCAGCCCCGTACTGAATGCCGAAGGACAGCTCATCGGCATCAATTTCGACCGTGCCTGGGAAGGCGTAATGAGCGACCTGATGTTCAATCCCAAACAGTGCCGCAACATCTCCCTCGACATGCACTACATGCTGTTCCTGATAGATAAGTTTGCCGGTGCAGGGTATTTGTTGGATGAGATGACAATTGTAAGATAGCTTGAAGCTGGAAGGATGAAGCTCGAAGGGTGCTTTGTTGTGTATTTTTAAACTTCTAAGCCCCCAGCAGGGGATTTAGGGGTCACATAAATTTGCCGGAGCAGGGTATCTGCTGGATGAGATGACAATCGTAAGATAGCTCGAAGCTGGAAGGGTGCATACACCTTTAGTTAAAAACCTGACATTAAAGTAGCTCGAAACTGAAAAGTAAAAGGGAAATGTTTTCATCATTAAAACCAAAAATTTAATTGAATAAAACCATTTATTAACCTTTTAAAATCTATAGTCATGAAAAATAGCAGCTTCGGGTTTAAAAATTTAAAGGTTTGGCAAAAAGCAATTGACTTTGCAGACAAGGTTATCGAACTATCTGAAAATTTAAACACATCAGGTAAACACTATCGATTGATAGATCAGATAGAAGCTTCCAGTGCATCAATTGCACAAAATATTGCAGAAGGTAAAGGCAGGCATTCTCAAAAAGAATTCTCTCAATTTTTTTACATTGCAAGGGGGTCTTTGTATGAAACAGTAACTTTACTAAACCTGTTTTTCAAAAGAAACTGGAACAGAGAAGATAAACTTGACGAGTTGGAAAGAGATTCTTTTGAAATAGCAAGCATGATAAAAGGTTTAATTAATTCAATAAATAAATAAATAGCCCGAAGTTGAAAGAAAAACAGAATGCAGGAAAACCCTTCGAGCATCGAACTTCAAACTTCAAGCTCTTAATACTTTTTATTATATTTGCGAGATTTTAAGATTTTGTGGTTA
>JALVJU010000498.1 GCA_027034005.1 Marinilabiliaceae bacterium | reverse complement strand
CCTCCTTTTTAGCGCCTTTACTTTCTGTTTTAAAGCAGCATTTCGGGTTCAGCCTTACCTTTGCGGGGTTTCTTTCTGTTATCCAGCGGATGCCGATGCTGCTCAATCCGTTGGTAGGCATTTTTGCCGAACGTACCAAAGCCCGGTATTAAAAACATTAAGGTAAAACAGAAAGGGTCAGGCCTGACCTGTTCACCTTACGGAGCTGCTCGATTTGCTGTGTTGAGGTCAATTACAGATACAGTTTTGAAAAATTACCAAAACATTATGCGTACCCTAAATTTTAATGTTAACTTTGGTGCTGATTAATCACTTAAAAAAGAAGCCTATGAAAATTGAATTTAAAAGTATTAAATGGAGAATATTAATAACGACCTTATTGTATATTATACTTTTTTTTTCAATATATAATATTTTTACGAGCTTGAACATAAGAAAGAATGCTTTTGAAGATGCTCAAAAAATTATTAATGAAACCACCAACCATTATGCGGATAAAATTAATACTGTTTTTAGTAATGCATTTAGCGTAGGCAATAGTCTTTCCGATACTTTTAAAGAAATTATTAAGCTTGATAATGCCGAAAGAGATACTCTTACGAAAAATATACTGTTAAATGTTTTAAAAAGCAATAAAGATTATTTAGGTACGGCAATTTATTATGAATTAAATGCCCTTGATCCCAATTATACGAAAAAGAACGGACGAATAAGAAATGTTGCTTTTAAATTAAATGTAAAAACCGGTTTTTTTAGAAATATCGCTGATACAACCAATGAAGAATTGAGTGGATTATACTATGTTGCCCGAGAAAGTAGAAAACCCATATTAAGTAACCCTTATTATGATACACATACTCCCGAGTTAAAAGGTATATTGATGGTTACCGTTATTACAAGTTTTACAGAAAACGGAATATATTTGGGACAAACCGGAATTGACCTAACCCTCGAAGGCATCCAAAAATTAGTTCAAAAAATTAATCCTTTTGAATCATCCAAAGCCTATTTAGTTGCTTCAAACAATAAATATGTTGCACATCCGGACAAGGGCTTGTTTAACAAAGATGTACTTGATGTTAATGCTAAATATAAAAGTCAGTTTTTAAGTTCACTGGAAAAAATAAAAGAAAATAAAAGTTCTCATTTTAAATTAAAAAAGGAAAGCGGAGCTTACTATGTGTCCTTTACCCCGATCAAAGTAGGAACAGACAATTATTGGGCTTTGATTACAGAAACTCCTTATGAATTATTAACGAAGAAATCGGACATGCTGTTTTTTAAAAGTAACATTGCCGGAATACTTAGCCTGATAATCTTATTTATTGTTATTGCTTACAGTTTGGATAAAACAACCAAACAACTAATTGAGGTAATTCGTTTTTCAAAGGAAATAAGCAAAGGAAATTTAAAAAACAGTTTGACCGTTAAAGGAAAAGATGAGATTGCCCAATTAGCTGAGTCAATGAACAACATGTCTGCCACTTTAAAAGAATTTATAGGGAAAATTGCCCAAAGCTCCGACAGATTGAACCATATTAGCAACCGTATTACAAACTTTTCTTCAGAGCTTTCAGAAGGAGCATCAAGTCAAGCAGCTTCTTCCGAGGAGGTTATGGCATCTATTGAAGAGATGAGTGCCAACATACACAGTAATACTGAAAATGCAAAAGAAACCGAAGAAATTTCGGAACAAACCTTGAATGGTGTGAAAAAAGGGAGTAAATCAGCACATCAAACACTGGAGGCAATAAATGAAATAGCCGAAAAAATCACAATAATTAATGAAATTTCCAGTCAAACCAATATATTAGCTTTAAACGCTGCTGTAGAAGCAGCAAGAGCCGGTGAACAAGGCAAAGGTTTTGGCGTGGTGGCAAACGAAGTGAAAAAACTTGCAGAAAAATCACAAGAAGCAGCCAATTACATTAATGAATTGTCAGAGAGAGGAGTTGATATTTCAAGTTTGGCAGAAAAAGAATTATCCGAACTTGTACCTGAAGTAGAAAAAACAGCTGCTTTAATCAGCGAGATTACCAATGCCAGCTACGAACAAAGCAATGGTGTAGATCAAATCCAAATGGCGGTTCAATCATTAAATGACATTGCTCAAAAAAATGCCTCATTTTCAGTTCAACTGAACGATAAAGCAGATAGTTTATTGAAAGAAGCCGGTGAATTAAAATCATATATTAATTATTTTAACATTTAATAATCCTATTTTTGAACCTATGTCATAACTCTATGAAAGTTTAATATAAGCCGGACTGTTTTTGTTTACCGCAGTCCCTATTTTCCTTGCTATCATTAATGAACTGAAGACAAAGCAAAGCACAGCGACCTTGTGTACGGCGTTTATATGACAACAACCTTTATCATCGGTGCAGTTATGGTAATGTTCGTGGGATATCTCGGGGATAACATCGATCTGGAACTAACTTACAAGGTAACGGCATTTATGGCCCTGGAGCTATTCCTTTCTCCTTTACGATGAGAACTAAACTGTGATATTATTTTGGTTGAAGGCTCAGGTCTACCTGAAGTATATCTTTGTTCATCATCTGAACCCGGGTAAACTTACCGTCTAACTGTTTGAAAAGTTTCTTCCTGCATGTAAAGAAATAATCCTGGTCTTTCTTTAGATAGATGGAGAAACCACCCGTAGGATCGGATACAAGTTTAAAAACAATGATGCCTTTCTTGTTTTTTATGATTATCTGAGCGCCTTTAACCGGTTTTTCTGTTGATTCATCAATGACAGTGCCTACAAGAAGGCAATAATTCAGTTGCTTAAGTATCCGGAACGAATAAATGTCATCTTCTCCTTTACCGCCGCTTCTGTTTGATGAGAGATACCCTGTTCTTCCGTCTACGTTCAAAAAGAAACTGAAATCATCAGAAGCGGTATTGATAGGATATCCCATGTTAAACGGATAAGAGAAACTGTCCTCCGCAGGCAGTGCGAAAAAGATATCAAGGCCACCAAGCCCCTGAAGCCCGTCGGATGCGAAGTACAGGCGCCCGTTATCGGCAATATATGGAAAGACTTCATTTCCGGGAGTGTTAATTTCCGGGCCGAGGTTTTCAGGCGAACTTAAAAAGCCGTTTTTGTTGTCACAGACATACAGG
>JALVJU010000497.1 GCA_027034005.1 Marinilabiliaceae bacterium | reverse complement strand
GCCGACCTTAATGCGATAAAGGAACTATTAGGACATGCGAATCTGTCGGCTACTGAGATATACACTCATAATAGTTTCGAGAAATTAAATACTATTTATAAACAAGCTCATCCAAGAGCTTAAAATATGGAGGACTGATTATGGATATTACTATTCAATCTGTGCGTTTTGATGCATCAGACCATCTGAAGCAATTCGTGCAACAAAAAGTGAACAAACTGGAACACTTTTTTGATGGTATTGTGAATGCAGAAGTTATTTTGAGACTCGACAAATCAGAGTCATCAGACAACAAGATATCAGAGATCAAACTGAAACTTCCGGGTGGAGAATTGTTTTCTAAAAAGCAGGCCAAATCATTCGAGGAAGGCATCGACCAGGCAAGCGACGCCCTTAGAAAGCAGCTGTTGAAGTGGAAGGAAAAAGTCAGGGCTAAATAATTTCAAAAAAAAGCAACATTCTTTGTTGTTTTTGAAAATAAAATTATAAATTTGCACACCGTTTTTGGGAAATTCCCTAAAACAAAACCGATTTAATAGGCTGGTTATTAAAAAATCAGCCTATTAAATTGAAATAAATCCTAATGAGGATTTAGTGTACGGAACAAAAACAGATAATGTTTCACACGGGGAGATACCAAAGTGGCCAACTGGGGCGGACTGTAACTCCGCTGGCTTTCGCCTTCGTAGGTTCGAATCCTGCTCTCCCCACACCATTTTAACATGTTGAAACATAAATATCAACTTGTTAAGATAAAAATTGATTATCTTTGTGCCTTTCTTTTACGGTACTGTCCGGAGAAGAAAAAACAGACAGAAAACGATTTGTCGGAGGGCTTAGAAAATTATTGCGGGAGTAGCTCAGTTGATAGAGCATCAGCCTTCCAAGCTGAGGGTCGCGGGTTTGAGCCCCGTCTCCCGCTCAAAGTTTGGTGCTCCCACACGGGATCACCCGACATTTCTTGCCGATGTAGCTCAGGGGTAGAGCGTTTCCTTGGTAAGGAAGAGGTCATGGGTTCAAATCCCATCATTGGCTCAATTTTTGAATTTTTGTATTGTAATTTTTTGCGATCTATTTATAACTAAATTTGTCTAATATTTCGAGTTATGGCTAAAGAAACATTTCAAAGGACGAAGCCTCACGTTAATATTGGTACCATAGGTCACGTTGACCATGGAAAAACCACCCTGACTGCTGCCATCACCAAGGTTTTGGCTAAAAAAGGTTTGTCTGAAGTAAAGGAATTCGATTCAATCGACAACGCTCCTGAAGAAAAAGAGAGGGGTATTACAATTAACACTGCTCACGTTGAGTATGAGACTGAGAACCGTCACTACGCTCACGTTGACTGTCCGGGTCACGCTGACTACGTTAAGAACATGGTAACTGGTGCTGCCCAGATGGACGGTGCTATCCTGGTTGTTGCTGCAACTGACGGCCCTATGCCTCAGACACGCGAGCACATCCTTCTTGCACGTCAGGTAAACGTACCTAAAATCGTTGTTTTCATGAACAAAGTTGACATGGTGGACGACGAAGAGCTTCTTGAGCTTGTTGAAATGGAAATCCGTGACCTGTTGAGCTTCTACGATTTCGACGGTGACAACACTCCTGTTATCCAGGGTTCCGCCCTTGGTGCACTTAACGGTGAGCCCGAGTGGGAAGATAAAGTAATGGAACTCATGAACGCCGTTGACGAGTGGATCCCACTTCCTCCGCGTGACATTGAAAAACCATTCCTGATGCCTGTTGAGGACGTATTCTCAATCACAGGTCGTGGTACCGTTGCTACAGGACGTATCGAAACCGGTGTTGTAAACACAGGTGACGAGCTTCAGATCATCGGTCTTGGTGCTGAAGGTAAAAAGACTGTATGTACAGGTGTTGAGATGTTCCGTAAGATACTTGACCGCGGTGAAGCCGGTGACAACGTAGGTTTGTTGCTTCGTGGTATCGACAAAAAAGAGATCAAGCGTGGTATGGTGTTGGCCGCTCCTGGTTCAATCACACCTCACACCAAATTTAAAGCTGAGATCTACGTATTGAAAAAAGAAGAAGGTGGACGTCACACTCCATTCCACAACAAATATCGTCCCCAGTTCTACTTACGTACACTTGACGTAACAGGTGAGATCACTCTTCCTGAAGGAACTGAAATGGTAATGCCAGGTGATAACGTAACAATCACAGTAGATCTTATCTACCCTGTTGCACTGAACCTTGGACTTCGTTTCGCAATCCGTGAAGGAGGTAGAACTGTCGGAGCAGGTCAGGTTACTGAGATAATTGAATAATAACTATTCAATATATTTTAAGACCGGATTTATTCCGGTCTTATTAAATTACGGGTGTAGCTCAGTTGGTAGAGCACTGGTCTCCAAAACCAGGTGTCGGGCGTTCGAGTCGCTCCTCCCGTGCCAATTAAAAGCCGGTTCTCACGATGAGTTCCGGCAAATTAATGAATGAAAAGTGATGAAGATAAAAGCTTATCTGAAAGACGTACATAATGAGTTGGTAAATAAAACCTCCTGGCCTACATGGTCGGAGCTGACCAATAGTGCAATTGTTGTTATGGTTGCTTCGGTGATCATTGCAATTGTTATTTTTGCTATGGATTTCTCATTCAGGAATATCCTGGACTGGATTTACGGAAAACTATATTAATCTTTTGGGAGGTCAATTAAATGTCTGAAATTGTAAAGAAATGGTATGTCCTCCGTGCTATCGGCGGAAAGGAGAAGAAAGTGAAGGAGTATGTGGAGAGCGAGATCTCACGTCTTGACCTCCGTGATTACATTGGACAGGTTTTGATCCCTACCGAAAAGGTTTATCAGATCCGTAACGGAAAGAAAGTCAGCAAAGAGAGAAATTATCTTCCGGGGTATGTCTTGGTTGAAGCCGCGCTGGTTGGTGAAATACCTCATATTCTTAAAGGTATTCCCAATGTTATAGGATTCCTTACTGACAACAACAATGAACCTACTCCTCTCAGGATGTCTGAAGTGAACAGGATACTGGGTAAAGTAGATGAACTTAATGAAACAGACGAGGAGATCAATGTTCCTTTCTTTGTTGGAGAGACCGTAAAAGTCATCGACGGTCCGTTCAACGGATTTAACGGAATTATTGAGGATGTGAACGAAGAGAAGAAAAAACTGAAAGTAATGGTTAAGATCTTCGGTCGTAAGACTCCTCTTGAATTAAGTTTTATGCAAGTGGAAAAAGAGTAGAGAACGCTTAGTAGTAAATGCTTCCGTTGATAAATGTCAAATTTATCTTCCCTACAAGCGTGATACATTTCTTTTTATATACAATTAATTATTAATACGAATTGCTACAATGGCTAAAGAAGTAGAAACTTTTATCAAACTTCAGATCAGAGGTGGTGCTGCGAATCCTTCACCTCCGGTAGGGCCTGCATTGGGTGCTAAGGGAGTGAACATTATGGAGTTCTGTAAGCAATTCAATGCCAGGACACAGGATAGGGCCGGTAAGGTTTTGCCTGTTGTTATTTCGGTGTACAAGGACAAGTCTTTTGACTTTGTAATTAAAACACCTCCTGCATCAGTACAATTATTGGAAGCTGCTAAGCTCAAGAGCGGATCTGCTGAGCCAAACCGTAAAAAGGTTGCCTCGGTAACATGGGATCAGGTCAGGGCAATAGCAGAAGACAAAATGACTGATTTGAATTGTTTCACAGTCGAATCTGCAATGAGGATGATTGCCGGCACGGCCAGAAGTATGGGAATCACTGTTTCAGGCGATTTCCCTGATAATAACTAAATTAATACCTTTTTGCAAAAATGACGAAACTAACAAAAAATAAAAAGTTAGCATTAGCGAAAATCGAAGCCGACAAGCAATACTCTGTTGAAGAAGCTGCAAAATTAGTTAAGGAAATTACCACAACTAAGTTTGATGCTTCCGTAGACATGGATGTGCGTCTCGGGGTTGACCCTCGAAAAGCAAATCAAATGGTACGGGGTGTTGTTACTTTGCCTCACGGAACAGGTAAAGTTGTACGAGTATTGGTGCTTTGTACTCCTGACAAAGAGGATGAAGCCAAAGCTGCCGGAGCCGATTATGTTGGATTAGATGAGTACGTAGAAAAGATCAAAGGCGGCTGGACCGATGTTGATGTTATCATCACCATGCCCAGCGTTATGGCCAAAGTTGGTCAGCTCGGACGTATTCTTGGTCCTCGTGGCTTAATGCCTAATCCAAAAAGTGGTACAGTTACCATGGATGTTGGTAAAGCAGTGAAAGAAGTAAAGGCTGGTAAGATTGATTTTAAAGTGGACCGATACGGTATTGTGCACGCTTCAATAGGTAAGGTTTCATTCAGTGAAGACAAGTTGATAGACAACGCTAAAGAGTTCTTTCACACTATCATGAAACTGAAACCGTCTGCAGCTAAAGGCACGTACGTAAAGAGCGTTTACTTATCAAGTACCATGAGCCCGGGTATTCGTGTTGAACCAAAGTCGTTTGAGGCTTAATGTTTAATCATTAAAGAGTACTAAGAATCATGAGAAAAGAAGATAAGAATACAATCATAGAAAGCCTGGCTGCTAATGTAAGTGAGTACAACCACTTTTATGTGACAGATACCGCCGGCCTCGATGCCGGAGTAACAAGTGACCTGCGTCGTCTATGCTTTCAGAAAGAGGTTAAGATGGTAGTGGTAAAAAATACCATTTTCCAGAAAGCCCTTGAAAAAAGCGAGACAGATTACGCGGAGATCTTCCCGATCTTAGAAGGACCATCCACGGTTCTTTTCAGTAACACAGGTAACGTGCCTGCCAAACTGATCAAAGAATTTGCCAAGAAATACAAAAAACCGATTCTGAAAGGTGCATACGTTGAAGAATCTATGTATATCGGCGAAGATCAGTTAGAGGCATTAGTTTCTATCAAGTCTAAGGAAGAGTTGATCGGAGACGTTATCGGCTTGTTACAATCGCCAATGAAGAATGTTGTTTCAGCCCTTCAATCAGGTGGCTCAACAATTCACGGCATATTAAAAACTTTAGGAGAAAAAGAATAAAAAAAAGTAAAACACTATTTAATTTATAGAAAAATGGCAGATATCAAAAAGCTTGCAGAAGAATTGGTTAATTTGACTGTTAAAGAAGTTAACGAACTTGCTGAGATTTTAAAAGAAGAGTATGGAATTGAGCCGGCCGCTGCTGCTGTAGCTGTTGCCGGGCCTGCTGCCGGTGGCGAAGAAGCTGCTGCAGAGCAAACAGAATTCGACGTGATCCTGAAATCACCGGGTGGTTCTAAACTTGCTATCGTGAAGCTTGTTAAAGAAATGACCGGTGTAGGCCTTAAAGATGCTAAAGAGCTGGTAGACAAAGCTCCTACAGCTATCAAAGAAAAAGTAACTAAGGACGAAGCAGAAGCATTAAAAACTCAATTAGAAGAAGCAGGAGCGGAAGTTGAACTTAAGTAATCTTATCAATCCTGTTTTAGGATATGGTTTAGGAACCTGTTTTGGTTCCTAAGCCTTTTTGTGCTTTTATATTTTTAGGTTCAACTAATTTGTTTATAGATGACTCCAAACACTGCCGAAAGAATAAGTTTTGCATCCATCAAGAACCAGCTCAGTTATCCGGATCTGCTGGAGGTGCAAGTGAAGTCTTTCCGTGAATTTTTTCAGCTGGGTTCAACCCCTGAAGAACGGAAAAAAGAAAAACTGTTTCAGGTATTCAACGACAATTTCCCGATCTCTGACACGAGGAACAATTTCGTGCTCGAATTCCTGGATTTTTCTGTTGATCCGCCACGTTACTCCATCCAGGAGTGCATTGAGCGCGGATTGACATTTAGTGTCCCTCTTAAGGCTAAGCTTAAGTTGTACTGTACCGATCCCGAACACGAAGACTTCGACACAGTCGTTCAGGATGTTTATCTGGGTACTATCCCATACATGACCGATAAAGGTAGTTTTATAATCAACGGGGCAGAACGTGTTGTAGTATCACAGCTTCACCGTTCACCGGGTGTGTTCTTTGGCAAGAGTATCCATGCCAACGGCACAAAACTATACTCTGCCCGTATAATACCTTTCAAAGGTTCATGGATCGAATTTGCTACTGACATCAACAGTGTCATGTACGCTTACATCGATCGTAAAAAGAAATTGCCTGTAACTACACTTCTTCGTGCCATAGGCTACGAGAGTGATAAAGATATTCTTGAGATATTCAACCTAGCCGACGAGGTAAAGGTTAACAAGACCAATCTCAAAAAGGTTGTAGGACGTAAACTTGCTGCCCGTGTGCTGAAATCCTGGATCGAGGATTTCGTGGATGAAGATACCGGTGAGGTTGTATCTATCGAGCGCAATGAAGTTATCATCGACAGGGAAACCGTTATCGAGGAATCTCACATTGAGGAGATCATCGACTCGGGTGCAAAGACTATCCTTCTTCACAAGGAAGACAAAAACCTGTCCGATTACGAGATAATTTACAACACACTGCAAAAAGACCCGTGTAACTCCGAAAAAGAGGCAGTGGTACACATCTATCGACAACTGAGAAATGCCGAACCGCCAGATGAGGCAACAGCCCGTGACGTTATCGACAAGCTGTTCTTTTCCGATAAGCGTTACGACCTCGGTGATGTTGGACGATACAGACTGAACAAAAAACTTAATCTCAATACCGACCTTGATACTAAGGTATTGACAAGAGAAGACATAATCGAGATCATCAAATATCTGATCGAGCTTATCAATGCAAAGATCGATGTTGACGATATCGACCACTTAAGTAACCGTAGGGTACGTACCGTAGGTGAGCAGCTGGGGAACCAGTTCGCTGTAGGCCTGGCACGTATGGCCAGGACTATCCGTGAGCGCATGAACGTTCGCGACAACGAAGTTTTCACCCCTGTTGACCTTATCAACAGTAAGACCCTGTCGTCGGTTATCAACAGTTTCTTCGGAACAAACGCGCTGTCACAGTTTATGGATCAGACCAACCCGTTGGCTGAGATAACCCATAAGCGCCGTATGTCAGCCCTGGGGCCTGGCGGTCTTTCACGTGAAAGAGCAGGTTTTGAGGTGCGTGACGTACACTACACACACTACGGCCGCCTCTGTCCCATCGAAACACCTGAAGGACCAAACATCGGTTTGATCTCTTCTCTTTGTGTTTATGCAAAGATCAATGACCTTGGATTCATCGAAACTCCTTACCGTAAAGCAGAGAACGGTAAAGTTGAGCTTTCGGAAAAAGGAGTTCAATACCTTTCTGCCGAAGAGGAAGAGGGCATAACGATCGCCCAGGCAAACGCACCTCTCGATGAAGAAGGAAACTTCATCAACAACAGGGTTAAAGCCCGTCACGATGGTGACTTCCCGCTGATAGAGAAGAATGAAGTAAGCCTTATGGACGTTGCGCCTAACCAGATCGCCTCTGTTGCCGCATCGCTTATCCCGTTCCTTGAGCATGACGATGCAAACCGTGCTTTGATGGGATCGAACATGATGCGCCAGGCGGTACCTTTGCTTCGTCCCGAGTCACCTATCGTGGGTACCGGACTTGAAGGACGTCTGATACAGGATTCGAGGACCCAGGTAGTTGCCGAAGGCGAGGGTGTTGTTGAGTATGTTGACGCCGATGAGATAGTTATCAAATACGATCTGACGGATAAAGAACGTTTTGTAAGCTTCGACAACGATACGAAGAGATACAGGCTGCCTAAATTCCAGAAGACAAACCAGAATACAAGTATTGACCTCCGCCCGATGGTAAAAAAAGGCAACAGGGTAACAAAAGGCCAGATACTTACCGAAGGATATTCGACGCAAAAAGGAGAACTTGCTCTTGGACGTAACCTGAAAGTGGCATTCATGCCATGGAAAGGATACAACTTTGAGGATGCCATCGTGATCTCGGAGAAGGTTGTCAGGAACGACATCTTTACTTCAGTTCACATCGACGAGTACTCACTTGAAGTCCGTGACACAAAGAGGGGCCTTGAAGAGCTTACTTCCGACATTCCAAATGTCAGCGAAGAGGCAACAAAGGACCTTGACGAGAACGGACTTATCAGAGTGGGAGCACACATCCAACCGGGCGATATCCTTATAGGAAAGATCACTCCTAAAGGAGAGAGCGATCCTACACCTGAAGAGAAACTGCTTCGTGCCATTTTCGGTGAAAAAGCAGGTGATGTGAAAGATGCCTCACTGAAGGCTTCTCCATCACTAAAAGGTGTGGTTATCGACAAAAAACTCTTCTCAAGGAATGTTAAGGACAAGAGAACTAGAGCTGCCGAGAAGGCAATGCTTGCAAAGATAGACGAGGAGTTTGCCCGTTCGGCCGAAGAGCTGAAAGGACGCCTTGTTGACAAGCTGTTCTCTCTGATCAACGGTAAGACATCACAGGGAGTTAAGGACTACTACGGAGGTGAAATCGTTCCCAAAGGAACCAAGTTCACTCAAAAGATACTTAACGAGATAGATTACCATGAAGTGAATCCTCATAAGTGGACGACCGACAAAGAGAATAACGAGCTTATTCAAAAGGTTGTACACAACTACAGGATGAAGTACAAGGAGCTACAGTCGAAGGAGAACCGCCAGAAATACAATGTGACTATCGGTGACGAACTGCCTGCAGGTATTGTTCAGCTTGCCAAGGTTTACATTGCCAAGAAGCGTAAGATTACCGTTGGTGACAAGATGGCCGGACGTCACGGGAACAAAGGTATCGTTTCCAAGATCGTTCGTCAGGAAGACATGCCGTTCCTCGAGGACGGAACGCCGGTGGATATCGTACTGAACCCTCTTGGTGTGCCTTCAAGGATGAACCTGGGTCAGATCTACGAGACTGTTCTCGGATGGGCCGGTAAAGTCCTCGGAGTTAAGTTTTCTACACCTATCTTCGATGGTGCCAAACTTGACGACCTGAAGCACTACACTGAAAAAGCAGGTGTACCCCAGTACGGTAAAACATACCTGTACGACGGGGGAACCGGTAAGAAATTCCACCAGCC
>JALVJU010000496.1 GCA_027034005.1 Marinilabiliaceae bacterium | reverse complement strand
AACAAGCTGAATTCGGCCAATGAAAAGTTGCGGAAAACACAAGAGGCACTGAAAGAGAGCGAGGAGAAGGCAAGGGCCGAGGGACAGGCAGCCCGGGAGGCAGCCGAGACGGTTACTACTATGCTCAACAAACTGAGGGCAGGGGTGGTACTGGTCGATGAGAACCTGAAAGTGATAGAGTCGAACAGGAAATTTGTGAGCCTGCTGGGTGAAGATGCGAAAGTCATTGATGAGATGATACCGGGACTGAAAGGCGCCGATCTTAAATCATTGCTGCCGTTCCATAAACTGTTCGAGACGGTGCTTCATTCTGGCGAGGACATCCCGAACCGTGATGTTGAGGTAGGCGAATCGATACTCAATATTTCAGTGTTCACCATTAAAAAGAACAAGGTTGTGGGTGGGATAATCCGTGACCTGACTGCTCCGGAAGTACGACGCGAGGAGGTGATAAACCGTGCCCGTGACGTGATACGCGATAATCTGAAAACGGTACAGCAGATCGCTTTCCTGCTCGGGGAAAGCGCTGCCAAGACAGAGAAGACGCTGAATTCTATCATTGAAGCTCAAAAACTGGGAGAGGGTGAGCATGGATCAGGAAAATAAATTCTTTCTCGACATATATTGCCAGCAGAACAACCATGAAGGTGAGATGATATGCGGCGATGTGTTCCTCTCAAAAAAGGTGAAAGAGGAGGAGCGTACCGTGGTTGTTCTTTCCGATGGCATGGGCAGCGGTGTTAAGGCCAATGTGCTGGCTTCCCTTACTGCGTCCATGGCACTGAATTTCACTGTAGGCCATCGCGAGGTGACCATGACGGCCGAGATCATCATGAAAACCCTGCCGGTTTGTTCGGTGCGTAAAATGAGCTATTCTACTTTTACCATTATCGACATTGATGATGAGGGAAAAACCACCATTGTGGAGTACGACAACCCCGAATGCCTGATAATGCGCGGACAGGAGGTGTTTGATCCCGGCTGGGAGGATATCGTTCTCGAAAGCGGTAACAACAAGGGAAAGATAATCCGCACCTGTAGTTTCAGGGCGCAGAAGGAGGACCGTATCTTTTTCTGGTCCGATGGTGTGATACAGTCGGGTATGGGATCGCATGAGTTCCCTTTCGGCTGGGAGCGTGAAGGCGTTGAGCAGTATGTGCGGAAGATAGTTAAAAGCACTCCTTATGCGGCATCGGTAAAACTGGCAAAGAAAGTTGTTAACATGGCATCCCTGCACGACGGCGGATATCCCAAGGATGATACCTCTTGCGGGGTCATCTACTTCCGTGAGCCGCGTAAGCTGCTTGTGGCAAGCGGCCCTCCGTTCAACGAAAAGTATGACCTTGAGTACTGCCTGAAGGTGCAGCGGTTTAACGGCAAGAAAATAATTGCCGGCGGAACAACTGCCGAGGTCATCGTGCGTGAGCTCGGGTTAAAATACGAGGCAGGGATGGAGATCATTGACGAAGACCTGCCGCCTATCTCGTACATCGAAGGCATTGACCTTGTTACCGAAGGTATCCTTACCCTCGGCAAGGTTGCCCGTATCCTCGAGGACTTCGGCCCCGAGTATCAGCTTGGCAACGGCCCTGCCGACAGGTTTGTGAAGATGCTGCTCGAAAGCGATAAGATACACATACTCAACGGCACCAATGTAAACGTGGCCCATCAGGATCCCAATCTGCCCGTGGAGCTTGAGATACGCCGCACCGTGATAAAACGCATTGTCAAACTTCTTGAAGAGAAATTCCTGAAAGAGGTGGATGTGGAGTATATGTGAGGGCTGGAAAGATAAGTTTGACAGGGATCCATATTTCGCACAAAAACAAAACGGGCTGCGGCAAAACGACAGCCCATTAATATAAAAGTTTGGGATACAGCTAAAAAATTACTTTATCAGTTCAAAATCATTCAGTTGCCATGTTTTGTTGAACCATGGTTTCAGCGGTCCGTAGGTGCGGAACAGTACGAACCAGGCCTTGCCGGGAACTGTCTGTATCCAGTTGGCTTCTTTGCCTTTGGGGGCTTTAGGTCCGAAGTACAGGTCAACAGAACCATCTTTGTTGTAGATCAACTTGTCTTTCTGGCTGTTCTTGTTTGGGTATTTTTGATCTGTTTGTAACATTGAACGTGTCTGCGGGTCGTAAACCACTATCGACCAGAAATCCTTGGCAGGAACATTTGCAGGCATGTGCAGTTTGTAGTTCTTTTCTCCGAAAAGGATGTCGCCGTTCTTGTCACGGGTACAGAAAGCATAGTTTGAGCCCACACCCGGTATCTCAAGTGCCATTGCCGGTGTGTTAACGGTAGCAGTGTAAAAGAACAAAATACGTGCATCCAGGTTTCTCCCTTCGTTGCCGTCGCCGTTGAGCCAGCGGTAATCTTTGCCCACAAATCCGGTGTACCACTGTTTGCCTTCGTAGAGGTACGCATTTTTGTCCCTTGGCGAAAGACCGATAGACCTGGCCGTGGCATTACCTACCTTGACGGCCTCTTTTAATATCTTTTCCATCCTGGCATCAGGGGCAAAAGGTTTCCCTTTGATGATACCTATGGCGGCTGCCTGTCCCCGTAGTTCGGGATCGATAAAACTGATAGGTTCCTTGTTTATCACCGCTGCTACTTCTTTGTAGAAATCATAGTTATTGGCATGAATGGTGTTGAACACTTTTCCTGAAGCGTTGATAAATTCATTTGGTTTAGGTGAAGCGGCTTCCGAAAGCGGATAAACCTTAAGTCCTTCTTTCCACATCTTTGCTGCGGCATCGGGCTTGCCGTCAACGAGGAATCCTCGCAGGACAATCCAGTTAACATACGAACGAGATTGCGCTATCCACACATGTTTCATTTTTCCGCCCACTTTTACCTTTACCGAACTGTTGTCCTTGAATGTGTTTGGCGTTGGCTTTAACTTTCCTTTGTAATCGGGAGGGAGGATGATGTACATGCCGCCTTTTTTACGGTCGGGACCCGGAGCTCCCATATCAACGACAAAACGGAAAAAAGCATCGTCCACGGTTCCCGGCCCTGCCCCTGCAGGCACTTCAACAACCATAGGGCCGTCTTTATCAAGGTCGAGGAAAACAGATGCATACACTGTACTTGCATTTCCGGTAAGGAAAAGCGACTTTGCATCCATGAGGTCGGCAAGCACTACGATCTGATTGTAACTTGTTGCTCCGAGATCAGCCATGCCACGTCGCATTGCTTCGACAGATGCAGCAGGTATGAAATTAAGGAAAACATCCACTCCACGCATGAAGTCGAGGTTGTTGTAAACTTTTTCGAGTGTTTCTTTTGTCGGCATGCCGTCGTAAAATTCCAGTTTGCCGATACGCGAATCTACTTCGTTTGGAGTTAAGATAGAAGTGGGAATATCTGTCTTGTATTTAGACAATGTCTCATCAAAATTTTCACCGGATGACTTTTCCCCCGTTGTGTCTTTTGTTGTTGTCGTGCTACAGCTGATTACGGCAAATGCCATCAAAGCAACTGTAAGGGCCTTGAATGTGTTCATGTTATTTTTATGGTTTTAATTTGCAGGCAACTTATGTGCTGCCTTAAATAAGAACATATTCAAAGGAAAATAGTTTTAAATTGTAAATTTTGATAGATCATTATGTTATTGAATTGGCTTAAGTAGAGATAGGAATTTGATGTTTTGCTAATTTTTCAAACCATAGCTTAAAGCCGGATTGGACGTTTTTCGATCTTAATTTGTTGTTCCGGCATGTTTTAATCCAATCTTTTAATAGTGGGAATGCGACTACGAGTTGCGGCCCCACTTCAAGAATCTTCGTTCAAGTAGCGCTCCCACTAATCCCTCTCTAAAAATTTTCTCAAAACCCCAAAACTTCATAATATGTTTTATAACTACTTTTTTCTTCAATAACTTTCTTTACAATAATGACTAGATTCTTTAATTTTGCATTGAAGAAAATAGTCAACAAAGATTGTTTTTAACCTTACATCCGCAAAGGTGTTTCGTGGCGAAAGCCTGCCTGGCGGCAGACAGGCTTCAAAGGTGTGTCAGTATTGGAAAGTCTGCCTAGCTACTCAGTTAGACAGGCACAGTGAAGAAGCCTCGCAGACGTAGCCATAGCTACGGTGAGAAGCTTCAAGCGAGCATTTTCAATAATGGTGTGACTTTGGAGGTTGCAGCAGAAAGACTCTTGAGGAGTTAAGGTTTAAGAAAAGCTGCTTCGGCGGGAAGCTGAGATTTAAAAAGGCATTTAACGAAAATCATTTTAATAATGGGTAAAGTAAAATCATTGAGTGACCTCAAAAAGATGAGGGAAGAGCTGCAATCGAAAATTACGCTCAGGGAAAAGAGGGGCCATCCGGAGGAGATGGTTCAGGTAAAGGTGGCAATGGCGACCTGCAGCATTGCGTCCGGTGCCAAGGAGACAATGGATTACATTGTTAATGAGCTTGACAACAGGGCCATTGATGCAGTTGTTACACATACCGGCTGTATGGGATTCTGCTATGCTGAGCCAACCATAGAAGTAATACTTCCGGGTGAAGAGCCCGTCATTTTCGGGTATGTCGATACAAAAAAGGCTCAGGAGATAATCGAGAAATACATTCAGGGCGGGGAGCTTGTGGATGGCATTATCCCTGTGACCTACGAAACTATTGATGATCATAACAAAGAATAATTTTTATTATGACAAAGTTTAAAAACCAGGTTCTTGTTTGTGCCGGTACGGGTTGCCGTGCATCACAAAGTGAGAACATTGTTCAAAACCTGATACGGTCGATAGATGAAAACGGCCTGGAGGATGAGGTTCAGGTAGTGCGGACCGGTTGTTTTGGTTTTTGCGAGAAGGGCCCCATAGTGAAAATGATGCCGGACAACACTTTTTACGTTCATGTTTCGCCTGATGATGCCTCCGAGCTGGTATCGGAGCACCTTGTGAAAGGACGTAAGGTTGACCGCCTTCTGTACACCGACCCGGAAACACACAAAAAGATCACAGACTCTAAACACATGGGATTTTACAAAAAGCAGATACGCATTGCATTGCGCAACTGTGGATTTGTTAATCCTGAAGATATTGATGAATATATCGCTCATGACGGCTACCAGGCGCTTGGAAAAATTCTGTCGGAAATGACGCCCGAAGAGGTGATTGACATACTGAAAAAATCAGGCCTTCGAGGACGCGGTGGCGGCGGTTTCCCCACCGGACTGAAGTGGGAACTGACCCGCAAGGTCGAGGCCGATCAGAAATATGTTGTATGTAATGCCGATGAGGGCGACCCGGGGGCATTCATGGACCGCTCCATCCTTGAAGGCGATCCGCACACCGTTCTTGAGGCAATGGCCATCAACGGATACTGTACGGGAGCTAGCAAAGGCTTGATCTACATACGTGCCGAATACCCGCTTGCCATCGAGCGTTTGAAGATTGCTATCGACCAGGCACGGGAGTACGGTTTGCTCGGCGAAAATATCTTCGGGACTGATTTTAGTTTCGACATTGAACTACGTTATGGCGCAGGTGCATTTGTCTGCGGTGAGGAGACTGCCCTTATCCATTCGATGGAGGGCCTGAGAGGGGAACCGACAGTGAAGCCACCTTTCCCATCCAAAAGCGGATATAAAGGGAAACCGACCAACGTGAACAATGTTGAGACTTACGCCAACGTTCCGGTCATCATCCTGAAGGGTGCCGACTGGTTTGCAAGTATCGGAACAGAGAAGAGCAAAGGAACAAAAGTTTTTGCGCTTGCCGGAAAAGTGAACAATGTTGGACTTATTGAGGTGCCGATGGGTACTACCCTGCGTGAAGTTATATTCGATATTGGCGGCGGCATCAAGGGAGGAAAGAAGTTCAAAGCAGTACAGACAGGAGGACCGTCAGGAGGCTGTCTTACAGAGAAACACCTTGATATACCAATCGACTACGACAACCTTATTGCTTCTGGTTCCATGATGGGATCGGGCGGAATGATAGTGATGGACGAGGACGACTGCATGGTTTCGGTTGCCAAGTTCTACCTTGATTTTACTGTTGAGGAGTCGTGCGGAAAATGTGCACCATGCCGGATCGGGAATAAACGTCTTTACGAGATACTTGACACCATAACACAAGGCAAAGGAACGGAAGAAGACCTGTTCAAGTTGCGTAACCTTGGAAATGTGATTAAAGACACTTCTCTCTGCGGATTGGGGCAGACATCACCGAACCCGGTTCTCTCTACCATGGAAAATTTCTATGATGAGTACCTGGCGCACGTCAAAGACCACAAATGTCCTTCGGGGCAGTGTAAGGCGCTGATGCAGTACATCATCAATGCCGATGCATGTGTGGGCTGTACCCTTTGTGCGCGCGTTTGTCCTGTTGATGCCATCTCCGGCGAGAAGAAGATGCCGCACGAGATCGATCAGGATGTGTGTATCAAATGTGGTGCCTGTATGGAGAAATGTAAATTCGGTGCAATCTTTATTCAATAAAAATTTAGTTAGATGGATATCGTTAAATTAACCATAGATAATACTCCCGTAGTTGTTGAAAAAGGTACAACTGTGCTGGAGGCGGCAAAGAGTGCCGGAGTGAAAATCCCAACCCTTTGCTACATGAAACTGGATGACACGGCATTTGAGAACAAACCGGGCGGCTGCCGGGTGTGCGTGGTGGAGATCGAGGGGAGAAGGAATCTTGCTCCTTCGTGCAAGACAGAGTGTGAAGAGGGCATGGTGGTGAACACCCACTCTGTGAGAGTTGTAAATGCCCGCAGGACAGTTACCGAACTGATCCTTTCCGACCATCCTTTCGAATGCCTTGTTTGTGCCAAATCGGGTAAGTGCGACCTTCAGACCCTTGCTCAGGACCTTGGCATCCGTGAGATACACTATCAGGGAGAGAAATCGCATTACAAGTCAGACCACTCGCCTGCCATAATTCGCGAGATGGATAAGTGCATCATGTGCCGCAGGTGCGAAACGGCCTGTAACGATGTGCAGACTGTAGGAACGCTTTCTGCCATCTACCGCGGGTTCAATTCGGTTGTGGCCCCGGCTTTTGAGATGGACCTTGACCACACCAACTGTACCTTCTGCGGTCAGTGCGTGGCTGTTTGTCCTACAGGCGCGTTAATAGAACGTGACCATACCTGGAAGGTGATGGAAGCGATAATCGATCCTAAAAAGACTGTGATAGTGCAAACTGCGCCTGCAGTCCGTGCAGCCCTTGGCGAGGAATTCGGCCTTGAGCCGGGAACTTTGGTGACAGGGAAGATGGTTACCGCACTGCGCAAAATAGGTTTTGACTATGTTTTCGATACCGATTTCGCTGCTGACCTTACGATCATGGAAGAGGGAACAGAACTTCTTGGAAGGTTGAACAGATACCTTGCAGGTGACAAAGAGGTAAAACTACCGATACTTACTTCATGCTGTCCGGCATGGGTGAACTTCTTTGAGCATCACTTCCCCGAGATGAAGGAGATTCCGTCCACCGCCAAATCGCCGCAGCAGATGTTCGGGGCAATTGCCAAGACATACTTTGCCGATCAGCTTAAGGTGAAACGGGAAGACCTTGTGGTGGTTTCCGTGATGCCATGCCTTGCCAAGAAATACGAGGCATCGCGTGATGAGTTTGCTGTAAACGGCGACCCGGATGTGAATATATCTATCACTACACGGGAACTGGCACAGATGATAAAGAATGCCAATCTTAACTTCACACAATTGCCGGATGATGATTTCGACCGTCCGATGGGAGAGTCAACAGGTGCAGGTGTGATATTCGGGACTACCGGAGGTGTGATAGAGGCGGCAGTGCGTACCGCTTATGAGCTTCACACAGGTAAGGAGCTGGACCGTGTTGACTTCAAAGAGCTGAGGGGCATGGAAGGAATCCGCAGCGCTACTCTTGATTTCGACGGACTGCCGATAAACATTGGTATCGCCCATGGACTTGGGAATGCGCGAAAACTGCTTGAAGACATCAAGGCAGGCAGGTCGGAATTCCATGCAATAGAGATAATGGCTTGTCCGGGCGGATGTATCGGCGGCGGAGGCCAGCCGTACCATCATGGCGATGTGACTATCCTCAAGAAACGGCAGAAGGCAATATACGAAGAGGATGCAGGTAAGAGTATCCGCAAGTCGCATGAGAACCCGTACATCAAGAAACTGTATGCCGAGTTCCTCGGTGAGCCGTGCGGGCATAAGTCACACGAATTGTTGCACACCAAATATTTTGACAAGAAAAAGAAAATAGAGATATGAAGCCCCTCCCTAACCCTCCCCCAAGGGGAGGGGAAAGAGAAAAAGGAGAATGAAAAGGAAAAACGGTTTTTGGAAATGCTTTTGATGAGAAACCCGCCACTGAGGATGGGAGTTTCAGGTGTTTCATCTCAATTCCCCACCCGGGAGAGTGAGAGTTGATATCGGTAAAAGCATCTTCTTTAAATTTAACCCCGGGTTTCAACCCGGGTATATGAAAGAAAAATGAATCAGACTTGGCATGTGTTTTTGCCGCGAAGCAATGCAAAAACCATGACAAGGATTAAAAAGAATACGATATGGCAGATATAAAATTACCGGCAAATAAAGTTCAGGAGCTGCGTGATGTTTGCGCTAAATTCAATCACGAGAAAGGAGAGTTGATAAATGTCCTTCACGCTGCTCAGGGCATCTTCGGATACCTTCCTGCCGAGGTGCAGGAGATAGTGGCCGAAGAGCTGAATGTTTCAGTGGCACATGTTTACGGCGTGGTTACTTTCTATTCGTTTTTCACCATGACGCCCAAAGGCAAGTACCCCATCTCCATTTGTATGGGAACGGCCTGTTATGTGCGGGGTGCCGAGAAGGTGCTTGACGAATTCAAACGACATCTTAACATCAAAGTAGGAGAAACCACTGCCAACGGAGATTTCTCAATCAGTTGCCTTAGGTGCGTTGGTGCTTGCGGCCTGGCTCCCGTGGTAACCGTGGGAGAAAAAGTGTACGGACGGGTAGCACCCGAAGATGTGAAAGGGATAATTGCAGAGTACAAGTAAAACTTTGCGGTAAAAA
>JALVJU010000495.1 GCA_027034005.1 Marinilabiliaceae bacterium | reverse complement strand
TTAGCACCGGCAACATTTGTAGTTCGGAAATAAAAAAAGCAATAGGTGCAGAGCATCGGAATATTCTGCAAACGCTTAAAGTTTTGAGCTGATTGTTCCTCTCCACCCTATAACAGAGAAGCCGTAACACCATGATTTAGCAACTCTTCCCTCCTCTCTTCAAGGAGAGAAGGGATAAGGGGGAGGTGAGGGAATCACAGCACGCTCTATGGTTCTTCCTGTCGTTCCCATTAGATACTTCGATTCGACCGACAGCAGGAGGACAATCGTTAAAAAAGGGGTCTCACATCTACTTTTACAACGATAAAAAGAGGTGCGTTAGCACCGACAACATTCGTAGTCAGGAAATTTAAAAAAGCAATAGGTACAGAGCACCGAAACATTTCTTCAACAAAAAACGGAGACACATAAATATTCTCCATCCCTATTTTTCTCAAAATATCGTACCTTTGGACCTATCAACTAAAAAGTAAAAACAATGCAAACTATAAAAAACGACAACTTTGAGGTATCTGTAAAAGAACGGGGCGGAGAACTATGCAGTTTCAAATCTTTAAAATCAGGTAAAGAGTACATCTGGCAGGCAGACCCGGATGTGTGGCTTGCACATGCGCCCAACCTGTTTCCCGTTATCGGATGCCTAAAAGGGGATTCATTCATCTACAAAGGCAAGGAGTACAAGACACCCAAACACGGTTTTTTCAGAAAGAACGACAAAGTAAAGCTAACAGGCCAAACGGACAACTCGCTTACCTACGGACTGAAATACGATGCTGAAACACTGAAGATATATCCTTTCAAATTTGAGATAAACATTGATTTTATACTAAAAGGCAACACTATTAAGGTAAGGCACAGGGTGACCAACCACGGCGATGATGTCATGCTTTTCTCCCTCGGCGGCCACCCGGGCTTTACATGTCCGTTAAACGATGATGAGATTTACGAGGACTACTATCTGGAGTTTGAAAAGACCGAAACGGCACCAACCTGGCAGGTGAACAAGGACGGACTGATAGCAAAAGAAACCCTGCCTTTTTACGACAACACAAATATCATCAACCTTAATCCACATATTTTTGATAACGATGCACTTGTGTTCAAAAATCTGAATTCAAAAAAGGTCAGTCTGAAAAGTAAAAAATCGGATCAGGTGCTTACTGTCAGCTTTGATGATTTTCCATACCTCGGCATCTGGGCCAAACCGAATGCCCGGTTTGTATGCATTGAGCCATGGCTTGGCATTGCCGACAGTGTTGACAGCGACAGGAACCTGGAACACAAAGAAGGAATACTAAAACTTAAACCTAAAGATACCTTTACGGCAAGTTACTTTATCAGTGTGGAGGAGTCTTAACCACATAAGACACATAAGCTCAACAAAAGTGCTTTCTACCAATGATGATATCAGGGGTGAGATCCTATGTCTCGCCCCCAATTTTCATTTTGTGTATTGTAGCATCTATTTCAGCCGGTAAATATGGACATCAAGCGGCTTGAACTTGTCATTAATGATTCCTTTGTCAACTTTAACTTTTCTGTTCTCTCCATACACTTCAACCATTCCTGAAAAATTACTGCCTGCTTTTATCCCTGCATTGCAGCTTTCTGTCTTAGATGTGTTAGCAGCAAAAAGATACGTTCCCTTAGGGCTGCTTTTGATCACTGCCTTAACATTCTCATTGCCGGTTGTCACACTTTCTCCAAGCCCCGGGGCAAGAAAGACAGGGCTTAACTCATGCAGCTCATTCAGGAATTTCTTCTGGGCATTCCACAATTCCGGATCATCCACAGGCAGGTCCTGGCCATACCCTTTGAAAGTGTACCATAGCATTCCTTTGGCACCATTCATCAATGCATAGTACGACATGAACCTGTGTTCCTGCGGGGTCGGCCTGCGCTGCTCGGGCCATTGGAACATCTGACCGCAGTGCCACACAGGCACTGATGCCTTAAGGTCTTTGTATGCCTTTTCTATGTTTGCACCAACATCGTTTATCTGCCCTTTGGTTATGGGATAAGTATCCACCGCAAGCACATCACAACACTGCCCGAATGTCTTGTAAACAGTGGGCGTTGTGATCACAAGGTACGACGGATGGACCTTGTCGGCCTTGTAAGCAGCCATGTAGATGTCGTGAATGAACAGGAGACCGGCCTTGTTGTATCCCGGCTCGTCATACATCATCCAGCACATAACTGCCGGGTGATCCTTATATTTTTTGATGAATTCGTAGTACTCTTCGGGGGTCTTGCCATGAACAGGGACGGCAGCAAGCAGGCCTGCTTTTCGTACCTCATCAAGGTCATCAGCCGAAGCCACCACAAAGTTGTATCCTGCATCTTTCAACATTTTATACCTGTCCACAGGAGCGCCATAAGTACCGATCGGGAAGAAAGGCCTGCCTTTTGCATCCGTCACTGTCAGGTCTTTCCGCACCCTTGTAAC
The DNA here is from genome assembly GCA_027034005.1 of Marinilabiliaceae bacterium. Lineage (GTDB taxonomy): Bacteria > Bacteroidota > Bacteroidia > Bacteroidales > Marinilabiliaceae > JAADEM01. The sequence continues at coordinate 700 of JALVJU010000495.1, read as the reverse complement.
CCTCGGGTGCTTCTTCAGTTGGCCTTTAAAATATCTTGTTTCTGAAACCACCGCTCCGTCAGGAGTTTCAAAAGATGCTTTTACTGTTAAATATCCGTCAGGAACACTCTTAAGCGGAAATCTTGCTTCAAAACCAGGGATCACTTTCTGCTCACCGATAATGCCTTCTTTTGCGTGTTCCAGTTCAATCCTTACTTTCCCTTTTGGATTAAGCACCGAGATCTTGTACGGCGTTCCAAAATTACAGACAAGGGTATCATTGATAGCGACGACCTTTAGCTGCTTATACCTGTGGATATTTTCCCTGATGCTGTTAACAATGCTGTCGTAATCGAGGAACCGGACCACATAGCCGAAGTCGCCCGTTCCCTGGTCTATTTTCAGCATAAGGTTGTTAATCCCTTTTTTCAGTGTAACGGGGACATAGTCATTGTCGGCCTGAAGCCATCTTCCTGTCCGCGGATGCATTTCATGAACCTGCTTGCCGTTCAGGAACACTTTCACACCGTCGTTACTGCCAACCGACAGAATGACCTTTTGTTTTTTTGGTGACCTGACACGGCTAAAAGCATACGCCACGACCATATCCTTCGGTTTCAGATATTTTGAAAGATGTATTTTATCCTCCTTACCCTGCAGCCTGAACCAGGTCCGCTCGATATCTTTATCTTTTACTGTCACATTCTCCCCTTCTTCGGGA
>JALVJU010000494.1 GCA_027034005.1 Marinilabiliaceae bacterium | reverse complement strand
TATATCTCAACCCGGGCGGCTTGCTTGAGTTTAAGGGACTCTTCTCGCAGCATAGTTTTTACAAGGGAACACTTGATAAACTAGGAATCGATATGCAGATCGTAAAGCACGGGAAGTTTAAGTCAGCTGTTGAACCTTTCATCCGGGAAAACATGAGTGAACCGGCAAAACTGCAGACCGAGAAATATGTCGGTTCAATATGGGACCATATTTTGACAAAGATCGGAGAATCAAGAAACCTTAGCAAGGAAGACCTTGAAACTCTTGCCGATGAAATGCCTATGTTCAAAGGACAGGAATATTTGGTGGAGAAAGGGCTTATCGACGGGCTGAAGTACAAGGATGAGGTAATAGCAGAACTTAAGGAGAGGACGAGGACTGATGAAAAGGATGACCTTAACTCTATTGGCCTGAAGAAATACACAAAAGTTTATGTTCCGGGCAAGCATCATGGATTTGTCAAGGATAAGATAGCCATCATATATGCCGAAGGTGATATCGATGGTTTTTCGGATGAGGGCATTGATTCGGAGGAATTATCGAAAACAATAAGAAAAGCCCGCCGTGACAGCAGCATTAAAGCAATTGTGTTCAGGGTTAACTCCCCCGGGGGCTCGGCATTGGGCTCCGAAGTGATCTGGAGAGAGGTGAAACTTGCCAAGGAGGCCAAGCCAGTTGTGGTTTCCATGGGTGATCTGGCTGCATCGGGTGGCTACTACATATCCTGTGCTGCAGATAAGATCATGGCACAACCCGTAACCATCACAGGCTCGATAGGTATTTTCGGGATGATACCCAATACACAGGGGCTGATGAAAAAGATAGGCATCACCTTTGATGGTGTTAAGACAAATAAGTTCGCTGATATGCCATCCACGGTGAGGCCTCTTACAAAAGAAGAGAGAGGGCTTATGCAGGGTTATATCGAGATGGGATATAAAATGTTCATAACACGTTGTGCAGATGGGCGAAAGACAACAACCGAGAAAATCGATGAGGTTGGGCAGGGAAGAGTATGGAGTGGTGAAAACGCTATAAACATCAACCTTGTGGATACCCTTGGCGGTATCGGTGATGCTATTGAGGCTGCAAAAAAGATGGCCGGTCTTGAAAAGTATAGAATTGTTGAACTGCCTAAGATCGAGGAGCCTTTTGAGAAATTCATCAAAGAACTGACGGGCAACGCCAGGATGTTTATAGGGAAAAGCATCATGGGCGATGAGTATAAATATTTAGAGACAATCCAAAACTTAAAGAATGGATATCAGATACAGGCACGTCTGCCTTATGATATCGTAATGGATTGATCGTTAGAAACCCAAAGGAATTTGTTTTGACAGGTACGCTGAAAAATATTCTGTTCCCGGTGTTATGGCTTTTGTCATTGATTTATGGGAGTGTGCTTTGGCTGCGGAATAAATTCTTTGACATAGGTTGGCTGACGGAAAAAAAGTATGCCCTGCCTGTGATATCTATCGGGAATATCACCGTTGGCGGAACAGGGAAAACACCGATGACGGAATATGTGATAAATCTGTTGAAAGGCAGGTTTTCGGTGGCAGTACTTAGTCGGGGCTATAAGAGGAAGACAAAGGGTTTTATTCTGGCTGAAAGTAAAAGCACTGTCGTCGATATCGGGGATGAACCTCTTCAGATCCTCAGCAAATTCCCTGGTGTTACGGTGGCAGTTGCAGAAAAGAGGACTGAAGGAATCGAGCAGCTTCTGAAAATAAAAAGTCCGGATGTGATAGTCCTGGATGATGCTTTTCAGCACAGGTATGTTAAACCCGGCCTTTCAGTTCTGCTTATCGACTACAATCGCCCTTTGTGGGAAGACTATCCTTTCCCTGCAGGGAGATTGAGGGAGCCGGCTTCGGGCAAGAAAAGAGCAGATATCATTGTTGTGAGCAAATGCCCGACCCCGATGACGGCAGAAGATAGAGAGAGGATGATAAAAAAGCTTGAGCCGTGTAACGGGCAGCAGGTATTTTTTACTTCGGTTTCATATTCGAGCCCTGTAAACTATGCAGGAAGAGAGGATGAATTTGATAAAAACATAAGAGTGCTTGCACTGGCAGGAATTGCCAGGCCGGAAATGTTCTTTGACCATATTTCGGAAAAATATCGGATGGATGGTAAGTTGATTTTCCCTGACCATCATTCTTTTTCCACAAGTGATTGTCGGGATATCGAAAGAGCTTTTAATGCTTTGGGAAAAGGGGAGAAAGCAGTTGTGTGTACCGAGAAAGATTTTATGCGGCTTAAAAATAGTGAGTGTCTTAGTGCGGAAATTAAATCTCATATTTGGTACATTCCCATCAAAGTCACATTTATATTTGATGAAGAAAAAAAGTTTAACCAATTAATTTACAGTTATGTTGAAAAAGATAAAAAAGACCGTTAAGTATTTGAATGAAAATACTGACATGAGGCCTAAGATCGGCATCATTCTGGGTACAGGCCTGGGTGGTCTTGTTGATGAGATTAAGATAGAAAAGAGTGTCCCTTACGAGGAGATTCCAAATTTCCCTTTGTCCACTGTTGAAGGGCACAAAGGACGCCTGATATTCGGGACTATCGGAGGTGTGCCTGTTGTGGCCATGCAGGGCCGGTTCCACTACTATGAAGGATATTCGATGAAAAAAGTGACTTTCCCCGTACGCGTGATGAAGCTGTTCGGCGTTGAGACTCTTATAGTTTCAAATGCCAGCGGAGGAATGAACCCAGATTTTGAGGTGGGTACCATCATGGTTATCAACGACCATATCAATATGTTCGGGACAAATCCTCTTATCGGGAAGAATTATGACGAGCTGGGGCCTCGTTTCCCGGATATGAGCGAGACGTACGACAAGGAAATGATAAGCAAAGCGTTTGAAATAGCTGCCAGGTATGACATAAAACTTGAGCAGGGTGTCTATCTCGGCACAACCGGGCCTACCCTTGAGACTCCTGCCGAATATAAGACGTTCCGGGTCCTCGGTGGCGATGCCGTAGGAATGTCAACAGTGCCTGAAGTAATTGTTGCGCATCACATGGACATGAGGGTTTTCGGGATATCCATCATCACCGACCTTGGCGTTGAGGGCAAGATAGTTGAGATATCACACGAAGAGATACAACAGGTAGCTGCCGAAGCTGAACCCAAGATGACAAGGATCATCAGAGATTTGATTACGGAGATTTGAGACTAACTTCCCGACAAATAGGTGTGAGTCATCCGATGACTGCAATCATACCGAAAGTTTTTTAAAGGGGTGAGGAACCAAAAATAGGACACATCTCTCTAAAACCTTATTTCTCAAATCAACCTTCGTAGTAAAATGATTGAAAACAAGGCAACCTTATTACCTTATTTCAAACATACCATAGAGAAAGGGTTTAGGCAGTTCCTGAGGATTATTTCTCCAGGAGCTCCCTGGCAGCATTAATGAGTCCTTCCTTATCAATGCCGCATTCGTGATACAGCTCCTGGACGGTGCCATGTTCGATAAAGCGGTCAGGTACCCCCATTCTTCTAACAATAGCAAAATAGTTGTTATCGGCCATGAACTCAACAACAGCGGTCCCCATACCGCCAACAATGGTGCCATCCTCTACAGTGATTATTTTTTTATGTTTTGAGAAAACCTCATGCAGAAGCTCTTCATCAAGAGGTTTAACAAACCGCATATCATAGTGGGCTATCGAATGGCCTTCTGCCTCAAGCTTCTCAATGACCTGTTCCACCTTTTTCCCGATAGGCCCGATCGTCAGAAAAGCAAGGCCTTTTCCATCTTTTAGCTTTCTTCCCTTACCCGGTTGTATCTCTTCGAAAGGGGTCCTCCACTCTATCATCGAACCTTTGCCACGAGGGTATCTGATCGCCCAGGTGCCCTGGTCGGGGAGCTGGGCCGTGTACATCAGGTTACGCAATTCCGACTCGTCGAGCGGACTGCAAACTATCATGTTGGGCACACTACGCAAATATGCCAGATCATAAACACCATGGTGAGTTGCACCATCTGCTCCTACCAGGCCGCCCCGGTCGAGGCAGAAAACAACGTTGAGTTTTTGCAGTGCCACATCGTGAATAACCTGGTCGTAGGCCCTCTGCATAAATGAAGAGTATATGTTGCAGAAAGGCAGGAACCCGCTTATGGCAAGTCCTGCGGAGAAAGTTACGGCATGCTGCTCTGCAATTCCCACATCAAAGGCTCTGTCCGGCATCTTCTCCATCATGATGTTCAGCGAACTTCCTGTGGGCATTGCCGGGGTGATACCTATTATTTTTTCATTTTTTTCAGCAAGCTCCACGATAGTATTTCCAAAAACATCCTGGAATTTGGGTGGTGATTTAACGTCCTTTACCGGTTCAAGCGGCTTGCCTGTCTGCTTGTCGAATTTTGTGCCTACAGCATGCCATGCAGTCTGATTCTCCTCAGCAGGTTCAAAGCCCTTCCCTTTTTTTGTTTTTATATGAAGCACCTTAGGTCCCGGGATATCTTTAAGGTCGTTCAGGACATGCACAAGCCGGAGTACATCGTGCCCGTCAACAGGGCCGAAATAACGGATATTCAGGCCTTCGAAAACATTTGTTTGTTTTGCGAAGAGTGTTTTTATGTTGTTGTTCACTTTGGTTATCAGGTCCTTCGACCGCTCGCTTGCCAGGTTGAGCTTTTCAAGAGCCTTGAAAACATCACTCCTGATCCTGTTGTAAGTATGCGATGTTGCTATGTCAACGAGGTATTCGCTGAAGCCGCCGACATTGGGGTCAATGGCCATGTTGTTATCGTTCAGGATTATCAGGACATTGGCTTTTGTGGTTGCAAGATTGTTTATGCCTTCAAATGCCAGCCCGGCAGTTAATGCGCCGTCACCAATAACTGCTACAGTCTGCTGTTCTTTACCTGCTTTTTTTGCTGCAATGGCCATTCCAAGCGCTGCCGAGATGGAGGTAGAAGAGTGCCCCACCCCATAAGCATCGTATTTGCTCTCAAAGATATTGGGGAACCCACTTATCCCTTTGTATTTACGGTTTGTGTGAAAAACATCCCTGCGTCCTGTCAGTATCTTATGCCCGTATGCCTGATGCCCCACGTCCCACACAATCTTGTCTTCAGGTGCATTGAACACATAATGCAGTGCCACGGTAAGTTCCACGACACCAAGGCTTGCGCCGAAATGCCCCGGATTGCAGGAAAGCACATCAATGATAAACTCCCTTAGTTCATCGCAAACAACAGGCAGGTCCTGTTCATCCAATTTTTTTAAATCTGCAGGAGAATCTATATTTTTAAGAAAACGGGAATGTTCCTCGTTCATATCGGATATTCACTTGTTTTTATCGGTTTAATATGCAAACAATCAGATATGGTGATATGTTTTACAAGTACAAATATACAAAGTTTGAAAGTATTTGCAGTAATGTTTTTGAATAGCTTTGCAGCTCTTTCAATCCATATCGCACTTCATGTCTCCTGGTATGAAATTATTCATTAAGTTTGATATTTTTACCATGCGGGATTAAAACCAGTAAAATGTTCAGATATATTTCATTTGCAAGGGTGGTCAACTTAATAAAACTTTATTTAAGTTTTTGGGTTAGCCGTATACTGAGAAAACCCATTCACTGGGGCAAGCCTTTTGCCGTATCCGTAGAGCCGGGAACGGCATGCACGCTTCATTGTCCGGAGTGTCCCACGGGAGCAGGTGTGTTGAACCGCCTGGCAGGCAAGATCTCGCCCGGGCTTTTCAGGGATATCGTTGTTGATATGTTGCCGGAATTGACGGTCCTCAACCTTTATCTGCAGGGTGAACCGATGATGCACCCGTATTTTGCCGAAATGGTAATAATTGCATCTGAAAAAAATATATATACCATAACATCATCCAATGGGCAGGTATTCAGTCGAGAGCTTGCAGAGAAACTTGTGGAGAACGGCCTTTCAGAGATATATTTTTCACTCGATGGAGTTACACAGGAAACTTATCAACGATACCGAAAGGGAGGTAGTTTGGAAAAGGTGAAAAGTGCTGTCAGGACGCTGGCTGAGGTGAAAAGAGAAAAAAGGAGTAAATTCCCGCGTATTATCGCTCAGTTCATTGTTTTCAGGCATAATGAGCACGAGGTGGATGATTTCAGAAAGCTGGCTAAAGAGCTAGGTGCTGACAAGGCTGAAGTGAAAACGGCGCAGTTCAACGAATTCAGCGGGAACGAGGTCGAACCTCCGGTTAACGGGCGTTACGGAAGGTATGCAGATGCGGATAAACTTTTACTTAAAGGCAAAAACTACAATCATTGCTGGAAATCATGGATGTCGATGGTTTTCACGTGGGATGGAACAGCTTTGCCATGTTGTTACGACAAAGACGGAAAGTATTCGTTTGGAAAATATAAAAAGGGCAATTTTGATGATTTGTGGCACGGACAAAAAAATGAAAGATTCCGTTCTTTGATTTTACATAAAAAAAGTGAAATAGATATCTGTTCAAACTGTCCTGAAGGCCGCAATTTTCTCTCGTAATAAATATTTTTTACGTTATAGAGGATGAAAAATCGTTCTTTTTTCGTTTTTCTGATAAATTATGTTATTTTTATTAGCAAATGAGTAATATTTTTGACCAAAAAATATTGTTAACATTTTTTTAATATTTAACTTTAACACAAATTAGAGTTAAATTAAACTTTAAGTAATTTTGAGGAAAGCACCGGGGCAATTTTTTGTTCCATTTAAAAATATATGACAATAGCAACGAGGACTATTTTCAGGAAATTAGATGTATTTATAAGGAGGCGGCTGGGGCCAACAGTTCTTCCTTCAGGTGATGGCTCTCTCTATTGGCGCGAAAGGATTTTTCATTATTTCTCCCTGGCAATCATAAGTGTAGGCTTAGTTGTTTATCTTTATTACGGCCTCACATTTCTTGAGGATGGTAAAATCGTGTATGCAATTTTTGCAACTTTCGTTTTTCTTTCAGCCCTTTTTGCCTCTGTTATTAAGTCCCTACCATTCCGGTTCAGGGTGTCATGGGTGATATTTCTGATATTTCTCACGGGGGTTTACACGTTATACGAGTCATTCATCTCCCCGATGGGATATGTCCTGTTATTTTCATACACTATATTAAGCGGAATACTCCTCGGGCATAGAGGTGCGATAAGGACCATATTTATAAATGCTTTTTCCCTGTTGCTTCTTGGTTTCGCATTTTATTCCGGGCTGTTCGACCTTCCACCTCCATCAGTTTCCCTGTTTAAATTTACCAATATTTCCATTTCTTTCCTTGTTGTTAACCTGGTAACGTTGTTTCCTCTTATCAGCCTGCTTAACGGGCTGGTATTTAGTTTGGAAAAGGAGAGACGGTTGCGGAAGCTTTTGAGGCGCGAACATGAGGATCTGGCTTTGGCAAAAAGAAAAGCGGAGGAGTCTGACAGGCTTAAGACCGCTTTCCTTTCAAATATGAGCCATGAGATACGCACACCCATGAATGCCATTCTTGGTTTCTCAAATCTTCTGTCGCACCCCGACATCAATCAGGAGGAGAAAGAAGAGTTTGTCAACCTGATCAAGATCAACGGAAAGAACCTTCTGACTCTGGTAGAGGACATCATCGACATCTCAAAGATCGACAGCGGGCAACTGGTGATAAAAAATGCTCCCTGCAGGCTGCATGATCTTCTGATGAACGTGTATGAATCATTCTTCGATGACATAAAGCGCCGGGGATTGATGAATCTGAAGCTATATTTGAAGGAGGGAGTGAGCGATGAGAATATTCAAATATTAACTGATGAACACCGGTTGAAGCAAATCTTTGTGAACCTTGTGGGCAATGCGGTTAAGTTTACCGATCGTGGGTTTGTTGAGTTCGGATACACCCTGCTCGATAACCAGTTCATGAAATTCTACGTTAAAGATACGGGCATAGGTCTGCCAAAGGGCAAAGAAGATGAGATTTTTGAACGGTTCTCAAAATACAACAACGATAAAGAGCGCCTTTACGGTGGTACCGGAATCGGGCTTTCCATTGCCAAACATCTTATTGAACTGATGGGCGGTGAGATATGGGTTGAATCGGAACCTCTTGTAGGGACTACATTTTACTTCACTCTTCCGTTCCATAAAATAGAATCCAAACAGACCAGCAAGAAACAGAAGGGGCCGAAGAAGCATGTATACAACTGGGAAGGTAAAACATTCCTCGTTGCCGAGGACGAGGAGGATAACTTCAGGTATATCGAGGTTGCTCTTTCATTGTCAAATGCCAGCTTGATATGGGCACGTGACGGGAAAGAAGCTGTTGAGATATTTAAGAAGATCGACAACATCGACTTGGTGCTTATGGATATAAAAATGCCCCTGCTTGACGGATACTCTGCCACACGTGAGATCAAGAAGATAGACAAGAATGTTCCTGTAATTGCCCAGACAGCTTATGCATTAAGTGAAGAGAAGGATAAGTCTCTCGCCGCCGGCTGTGACGATTACATTGCAAAACCTATCAGTTACGAAGACCTGCTTAGCACTATTCACAAGTTTGTTCCCGGCAACAGTGAGTAGGAATTCCTGGTATAAATTCAGGATTTCTGGTCTGACTCTTTAATGCACTTACTAAAATAATTTGGTGTCTGATTTTTTTTTATTCCTCACCCCCTTTGAATAATGTTTTTATATAATTTCCTGATTAAATTTGTTAAAAATAAAAAAAGGGCCCGCTGCTTTATATTTTGGGACGGACTCTTCTCCTGATTGAATGGATTATCCAAAGTCGCACAAAACGAACCGACAATTTTACCTCCTTTTAATGCTAAACTGCACAGATTGAACGAAAGTAACTTCGAAGAATGAGATCAAAGGTTCAGATTATTCATAAAATCTTATTTTTTGAGTAAGGAAGAACTGCAATCGATGTAAATTTTCTTCCGTTGGTCGAGAAATGTACATATATCCATAAATACCATCGCCATCAGGGTCATCTCCATTTAAAAAAGTCCAAAATGCATCCCAGGTATTCTTTTTTATCCATCTAAAAAAATCACCAAGCCATGTGTGACCACTCGGGTCAACATACTTCAGC
>JALVJU010000493.1 GCA_027034005.1 Marinilabiliaceae bacterium | reverse complement strand
AGCGAGAAGAGTGTGTAGTTGGTAAAACCATCGGCCTTATGCACCTTGTGGTCCACCCCGCGGTAATACCCGTCAACATCCATGAAGAGGTTAGGGGCAAGGGCTGTGTGGTAAAGCACTGTGTAAAATATCCTCTTATCCTTCTCTGAGCCGCCTTTGACTTTTATCTTCGACAAGTAATCATTCCATTTATTGTCTGCCCGGGTGCGGACATCATTGAAATCCCATCCTTTTATCTCTGCATCTAGGTTCTTTTTTGCTCCCTCTACACTTACAGCCGATATCCCCACTTTGGCAAGTATCTGCTCTCCTTTCTTTGTGTCGAATGTGATGTATGCTTTGATGTTTTTTCCTTTTGCTCTGTTGGCTTTTACTGCCAGGCTGTCGTCAACGGCAATGCCATGCTCTTTGAATGGTTTTGAGAATACTGCATAAAAATAAATGTACTGGTCAACAGCCCATCCTGTGGATTTTGTAAGGCCGGTGATAACTGTGTCGTTAACGAAATTGATATTTGCATCAATGACCCTTCCGCGGTGCCACAGGTCGATGATAATATTTGACCTTCCCGATGCGGGCCAGGTGTATCTGTGCATTCCGCATCTTTCGGTTGCCGTAAGCTCGGCAGTGACATTGTAGTCATCAAGCAGGACCTTGTAGTATCCGGGGCCGGCTGTTTCATTTTTATGGCTGAAAGCAGAACGGTAACCTGTTTTGCTGTTTTTGGCATCACCGGGCTTAAGCTGGATATTCCCGGTGGTTGGCATGAACATCACATCGCACAGTTCCGATTCTCCCGTGCCGCTCAGGTGAGTGTGGCTGAAACCGCGTATGGTTTTGTCGGAGTAGTGGTAACCCGATGAACCGTCCCAGTTCTCCCTCCTTGTATCGGGGCTCAGTTGAACCATTCCAAAGGGCAAAACTGCTCCCGGATAAGTATGACCGTGCTCTCCCGTGCCGATGAAAGGATCGACATATTTTGTAAACTCGGTCTTTTCTGTTGTGGTATCTATCGCTTTTTTCACCAGAATGATCAGCAAAAATGAAAAAAAGCCGAGTATAAGAATACTAATCCAGTTTTTCATATTATTTTATTTGATATGTAGTATCTATTTACAATTTGGATCTTGCCCTGCTTATCCCGGGAAAGATAATAAATATTGAGATACATTCTAAATCGCTAAAAAGAAAGACAGTATTTTAAAAGATTGTGTAATAAAACCTTACCTTTAGAACAATTACCATTACCGGAATGTTATAATCTATGAAATTAACACAAACTCAAAATTATGAAATTTTTCTCTCTGTTACTGCTGTCTGCAGTAGTTTTAGTGTCCTGTAACGGAAAAAAGCAAAAAGAAGCCCCACCCCAGGAAATCCCTGTTATAAAAGTAGAAAAACAAGACCTTAAGATGTTCTCGCTTTTTGTGGGGCAGGTGTATGGATATAAGGATATTCCTATTCGCGCAAGGGTGGAAGGATACCTTGAAGGAGTTCATTTTAAAGAAGGTTTCAGGGTAAAAAAGGGGCAATTGTTGTACACTATAGATGCGCAGCCCTTTGAAGCTGATGTAGCAGCCTACCAAAGCAAACTGGCAGAGGCAAAAACAATGCTGGTCAAGGCAATGGCCGAATATAACAGGTACAAACCGCTGGTGAAGACAAATGCGGTGAGCAAGAGCGATTACGATGCCGTAAAAGCCGAGTATGAGGCATCACAGGCAGCCGTGGAGGCAGCAGAAGCAAATCTGGACATTGCAAAAATAAAACTGAGTTATACACGGATAAAGTCACCTATAAACGGCATCATTGGAAAGACTCAGGCAAAAGAGGGCGAGTTTGTTGGCAGGGACCCCAATCCCGTTATCCTTAATACGGTTTCCCGCATCGACAGTATCCGTGTTGAATTTTTCATCTCGGAAAACCAGTACCTGAGACTTGCAAGATACCTGAACAAAGTATTAACAGGACAAAATCATCCGGCAAGAGACCGTATTGGTAAGTTGCTACTGGTGCTTTCCGATGGTAGTTTGCATAAGTATACAGGCCATATCGATTTCATTGACCGGGGTGTTGACCCCAATACGGGCGCTATGCTTGTCCAGGCCACTTACCCCAATCCGGAACATATTGTGCGTCCCGGGCAGTATGCAAAGGTGAAAGTAGTGCACGATGAAGGAGAGGTGATTTCCGTGCCTCAGCGTTGTATAAATGAGATACAGGGGATTTATTCGGTATATGTTGTAAGACCGGACAGTATCATCGAACCGCGTAACGTAGAGGTTGGCTACAGGTCAGGTGACCTGTGGGAGATAAAAAGCGGTTTGAAGGAAGGGGAGAGGGTCGTTATCGATGCCATTCAGATGGTCCGCAAGGGACAGAAGGTTGCCCCCAAAGAGATAGAGTTTAAAAGCAAAGCAAAAATTTAACAGCTGCAATTATGTCGGAAAAAGGAGGTAATTTTTTTGTCCATCGGCCTATTGTGGCTATGGTGATAGCCATTGTGATAGTCATTGTGGGAACGCTCTCGCTCATAGGACTTCCAATTGAGCAGTATCCCAATTTGACACCCCCCATCGTGCAGGTGAATGCGACCTACACCGGCGCTGATGCCATCAGTGTGGAGGAGTCTGTAGCAACACCGCTTGAGCAGGAGATAAACGGAGTGGATAACATGATATACATGAAATCCACAAACGCCAACGATGGTACCATGAACATACAGATATCGTTTGAGGTTGGCACAGACCCGGATATGAGTACTGTACTTGCACAAAACAGGGTTTCTGCCGCATCGGCTAAGCTGCCGCCCGCGGTTACAAAATATGGCGTTACTACCAAAAAGTCGCTGCCGAATACACTGATGCTGGTAACATTAACTTCCGACGGAAGTTATGACCAGGATTTTCTTGGCAACTACGCTTTGATAAATATCAAGGATAAACTTGCCAGGATAAAGGGTATCGGCAAGGTGGATGTACTTGGGGCTGCCGATTATTCAATGCGTATCTGGATAAAACCTGACCGTATTGCACAGATGGGACTTACAGTTCCTGAGATAATCACAGCCATCAACGACCAGAACGTGATAGTTCCGGGGGGTAAGTTTGGCGCAGAGCCGGCACCGCCTGGAACGGAATTCACATATAC
>JALVJU010000492.1 GCA_027034005.1 Marinilabiliaceae bacterium | reverse complement strand
TCACGCCAGGCAAGCCTGTCGCTCTCTTTTGTTTCCGCCTTTTGGTCCTTTATCTTTTCGGCATACTCTATCAACCTTTCGGTGGCATCTGGCCTGCGGTTCAGCACAACATCCTCAACAAGTTCAAGCAGATCTTTGGGTATATCATCGTATATCTGAAGCATGCCGGGATTGACAATACCCATGTCCATGCCCGCCTTGATGGCATGATAAAGGAACACCGAATGCATGGCCTCACGCACTACGTTGTTGCCCCTGAACGAGAATGACAGGTTGCTGACACCCCCGCTCACCCTCGCATAAGGAAGGTTCTCCTTTATCCATTTTGTAGCATTGATGAAATCAACAGCATAGTTGTTGTGCTCCTCAATGCCGGTGGCAATGGCAAGGATGTTAGGGTCAAAAATTATGTCTTCGGGCGGGAATTGCACCTTCTCAGTGAGCAGCTTGTATGCCCTTTCACAAATCTCTATCTTACGCTCGTAACTGTCGGCCTGGCCCTGTTCGTCAAATGCCATGACCACAACAGCAGCGCCGTAAGTTTTAATTTTCTCAGCCCTTTTGATGAACTCTTCTTCACCCTCTTTCAGACTGATGGAGTTCACAATGGCCTTCCCCTGCACACACTTAAGCCCTGCCTCGATAACTTCCCACTTAGAACTGTCGATCATGATAGGCAACCGGGCGATATCCGGCTCCGAGGCCATCAGGTTCAGAAAGGTTACCATCTCCTTTTTTGCATCCAGCATGGCATCGTCCATGTTCACATCGATAACCTGTGCCCCGCCTTCTACCTGGCTTCTAGCCACGTGGAGGGCCTCTTCGTACTTCTGCTCGCGTATGAGCCGTGCAAACTTACGCGACCCTGCCACGTTGGTTCGCTCGCCCACGTTTATGAAGTTTGCCTCTTTTGAGAATTTAAGGGGTTCAAGCCCGCTGACCTCCGTTGTGTGTCCCGGTTTTACCGGCTGATGCAGTTTGGCCTCATCAAGGAGTGATGCAAATTTGCGGATATGGTCGGGGGTAGTGCCGCAGCACCCTCCAATGATATTAACCAGTCCGTCGGTCAGATACTCTTTTATCTGTACACTCATCTTCTCGGGCGACTCATCGTATTCCCCAAACTGGTTGGGTAACCCGGCATTGGGATATGCACTGATGTAAAATGGGGCTTTTTTGCCAAGTTCTTCAACATACGGTTTCAGATCTTTTGCCCCAAAAGCGCAGTTCAGACCGATCGAAAAAAGATCGATGTGAGAAACGGAGTTCAGGAATGCCTCCAGTGTCTGTCCCGACAGTGTACGTCCGGAAGCATCGGCAACAGTAACGGAAACCATAACAGGAAAGTCCTTAATCCCTCTTGCTTTCAGCTCATCGTTAATGGCTACAAGGGCGGCTTTGGCATTCAGCGTGTCGAATATCGTCTCCACAAGGAACATGTCCACCCCACCGTCAAGAAGTCCTTTCACCTGGGTTTGATAGGCATCTTTCAGGTCATCGAAAGTTATCGCGCGGTATCCCGGGTCATTTACATCCGGCGACATGGATGCCGTTTTGTTGGTAGGGCCCATAGAACCTGCCACGAACCTTGGTTTTTCCGGTGTTGAATACTCATCTGCTGCTTCACGGGCAAGTTTTGCCGAAGCCAGGTTCATCTCGTAAGCCAGGTCTTCCATCCCGTAATCGGCCTGAGAAACAGCAGTGGCATTGAATGTGTTGGTCTCGATTATATCTGAGCCAGCCTCAAGGTACTGGCGGTGTATATCTTTTATTATATCCGGCTGTGTGATCGATAACAGGTCGTTATCACCCTTTAGCGGAGACGTGTGGTCTTTAAATCTTTCTCCTTTGAAATCTTCCTCTTCAAGTTTGTGTTTCTGTATCAAGCTACCCATTGCTCCATCAAGCAACAAAACCCTCTCCTTAACAAGCTTCCGTAACAGTTTACTTCTCTCCATTAAAATATCTTTTCTTATTGCCTCTGTTGTTTATATTATCCCCTAAAACTTAGGGACTACAAAGGTAATACATTTTCAGCAAACGGGTTTGGAAGAAAAAAACGAGGGCGTACGACAAAATCTATTTTTCATGCAGCTTTCTTCACGATTATATATGCCTAAAATGTGTTAACCCACGAAAAGAATAACACAGAGGCACAGACCTGCCCGACTGCGTAACCAGGCAGGCGGGGACACTTAGTTTTTTTGCACCGCAAAGGAGGAAAGACACTAAGGGTTGAATATTTGAGAGTTTTTTATTGACACAGAAGAGGCAGGTCTGTGCCCCATAATTTTCGATTACAACTTTAAGTATTTCTGTTTCCCCAATCAGTCGCGTGGTGCGGTTGTCACGATTTTTGAATGCTGCGCGTCAAAAATCATGACAACCACGTTTTATTTCCATGCTTCCTGTCCCCGCCCTTACGGACGGGGCTATGGTTTTTTCGCCCTATTGGGGCTGTAAACTTTTGAGAAATATGCGATTGACGATTTGAGATTAGCTATTTGCGAAGAGATATCTGTAACTCTCTGCCCCCTTTTTATTTCGTGGATTTTGTCGTACACCCAAAGATACAGGCTGATGCAATTTCATATATCCTGACCTATGTTGAACATAAGTGGTAAACTCAAAGTTTAATAAGTTAACAAATCATTTTGAGGGCAAAACTATTGTTCGGCATCGGGAAAAAATTTTCACAGGATAGAATTAAGTTTTAAATCACCATCACCCGAACAGATACCTGAATGCCTCTTCGATCTTGCTTACCTGCTTCACCTCAATGTCAACGGAAGAAAAATCAACACCTTTGGGATATACCGGTATGATAATGGTCTTGAACCCGAGTTTGGCCGCCTCACCCACCCGTTGGGTTATCCTTGTCACAGGGCGTATCTCTCCCGAAAGGCCTACTTCTCCCGTCAGGCAAACATCGGTTGACAGTGCAATATCCAGATTTGAAGAAAGAATGGAAGCTACGACCGACAGGTCGATCCCGGGGTCGTTAACTTTCAGTCCGCCGGCAATGTTCAGAAACACATCCTTGGCCGACAGCTTGAACCCTGCTCGTTTCTCAAGAACGGCAAGAAGCATGTTCAATCTACGGATATCAAACCCTGTAGATGAACGCTGTGGCGTGCCGTAGGCCGCCGT
>JALVJU010000491.1 GCA_027034005.1 Marinilabiliaceae bacterium | reverse complement strand
TAACTTTTACTTACACCGAACATTATCGACAGTGCAATAAAAAGAAATATTTTGACCAAGCCCTTTTTCATCAGTTAAGTATCCTTATCTTAATAGTGTTACATCTCCTGTATATATTTTCATCACGCCTGTTCCGAATTTGCAGGTTGCTTTGTAGATGTAAACCCCCTGAGGGGACAGTTTCCCTCGGTAGTAGCCGTCCCAGCCAACTTTTATGTCATTACTTTCGAAAATGAGCTCTCCCCAGCGGGTGTATATCTGTAGTTTGTATTCCACGATTCCCTCCTGTACAAAAGGATAGAAGACATAGTTGTTCTTGTCGCCGAGAACATAATGTCCGCCGTTGGGGCCAGAGGTGTTTGGTGTAAATGCATTAGGGAATTTGATGTCACCACCTTTTTCTGCAGTTACAGCTTCACGGATAACGTAGTCATCAACACATCCTTTTTCGTTTTTAACCTCAAGCGATACATCGTAAACTCCTTCTTCCTGGTATTCATACATGAAAGAGAACTCTGTAGATGTATGTCCGTCACCAAGGTCCCATAGACAACTTACCGCATCTGTTGAACGGTTCAGGAATGAGACTTCCTGTCCGGGTATCTTAACAAGACTCGGAACAACCTCGAAGTAGGCAGTTGGAGTCTCATAAACGGTGATTGTTACATCCTCTTTCTCAACCACTCCTGCGGGGCTGTATGCTGTAAGCTTAACTTTGTATTCTCCCGGATATCTGTAGGTGTATTCCGGTTCTTTTTCCGATGATACACCTCCGTCCCCAAATTCCCATGAGTAATAATCCGCGTTTATCGATCTGTTGTAGAATTGAACGGTTAGAGGAGGACAACCGGCTGTGTCAGGGCCATAGTTTATTTCCGGCATCGATGAATAGATCGTTACAGATCTTGTTACAGAATCGGAACAGTGTTCTCCATCCACTATCAATCTGATGTTAAAAACTCCATGAGTATCATAGGTATATGGGGCAGGGTCTTTGTCTGTAGAAGAGTTTCCGTCACCCCACAGCCAGTTGTAATCCCAGTTCTCTCCTGCTGTCAGATTTGTGACTGTAACAGTTGAGTTTGGTAAATGCTGTTCTTCGGGTACTACAGTAAAATCCGGTTTAGGCACTCTGTAAACAGTAACAGTTGTAGTGTCTGAATCTGAGCAGCCATAGCTTGATGTAGCAGTAAGAGTAACATAAAATGTCGTGTCTTCAGTGGTGTTGTTCACAAAAACATTGTAACCGGAATAGTCTGTCGATGTGTTGCCGTCGCCAAAGTCCCAGTAGAATTTGTGTGCATTTGTCGAACTGTTTGCTAAAGCAACTTCGTGCGGGCTGCAGCCGTTATCTCCTACCGAAATATCTGCTTTTACTTGAGGGTAAACAGTAATAGTACTGAAACTGGAATCCTTACATCCAAAAGAATTTTCTGTTGCAAGTGTCACCTTGTAGGGAACTGGGGCATATCCGTCGTTAATGTACGTGTGGCTCACAGAACTGTCGCCGGGGAATGTTTCTTCATTTCCGTCCCCGAATCTCCAGATACTGTATGAGACATTGCCGGCTTGATTGTTGAGATCGACTTCAAGGGGTGCACATCCTTCATTTGCAGAAAGAGTGAAGCTGCTTGAAGGCTGGGGATAAACCTCTGCCGAAGTATATGCCGTGTCCGAACATCCATAAACAGAACTTGCGATCATGGAGATCTGATAGATGGCCGAAGTATCTGAAGTATTGGTATAAATATTTTTTCCAATGGCCCCTGTAGAGGTATTTCCGTCGCCAAAGTTCCAGAAAAACTCATTTGCTCCTGTAGAGTGGTTTCTGATGGTGACACTGTACGGGCTGCATGAGGCATCAACAGTATCAATTATAGCGGTGACCTTTGGATTTACTGTTAGATAATTGTTTGTTGAATCTGTACATCCATACTGGTTTTGAACGACCAGTACGGTTTTGAGGGTATTTGGAGAGTATTCATCGTTTTCGTACAGGTGCGTTATGTTGCTGTCGGCAGGAAGTGATAGTATATTTCCGTCACCAAATTTCCATGTTGCCGAGTCTGCATTTATGGATTCATTGTTGAAAGCAACAAGCAGTGGAGCACATCCTTTATCAGGAGTAAAAGAGAATTTACTTTCGGGCACAGGAAATACAACTATGTCGACATTTGAAGTATCCCGGCATCCGAAGGTGGAGCTTGTAAGCAAGGTGGCCGTGTATGTTACAGGCGAGCCGCCGAAATTGTTGTAGACATGGGATATCGCATTTGATCCTGAAGCTGTTTGGCCGTCACCGAACACCCAATCGTAGGTAAATGCACCGGGATCTGCCAGCAAGTCAGCTTTCAGTGGTGAACAACCTGTATCCGGTGTAGCCGTCAGATCATAATGAATCATTGGATAGACAGTGATGTAAGAATTTGAAGTGTCGGAGCAACTATGACTGTTTTCCACAACCAAAGTCACCGGATATGACTGAACATACGTTTCGTTATTGATAAAAGTATGGGTAATATTTTCATCTGTAAGATCGGGAGATCCATCACCGATACTCCAGAGGTACGTGTCGGCTCCTGCCGAAGTATTGGTGAAACTTACCGTCAGAGGGCTACAACCCGGCCCTTTATCAGCTTTGAATTCAGATATCGGAGAAGGGTTGATCACCATTGTTTTGTATGTGGTGTCCTTACAACCGAAGGTGGTAAGTGCCACCATCTTTATCGTTGCGGTATCCGGTGCAGGCATGTTGTTTTTGTACGTGTGTGACGGATCTTTCTGACTTGAACTGGATCCGTCCCCAAACTCCCAGTAATATGTGTCAGCATCTGTTGATGCATTCTTGAAATCCACAATGACCGGGGAACATCCGGATGAGTCAAACGGGGCAATGTCTGCCACAGGTATAGTATGAAAACCTACCTTTATGGAGTCACTTCCGGTACATCCGAAGCTGTTAGATTCTATCCATTCAAAAACATAGTCGCCGGAGATGCTTACAGAGACATTTGTTGTAGTGTCAGATATATCATCGAAAGCGGGTGTTCCGGGGCCCCTTTTCATGCTCCAGTATCCGGTTCCGTAATCCGGTGTTACGCTGATTGTGTAGCTCAACCCGCAAGTATCACCGTTGTTTGCTGCGACTGGTGACGGTGTTTTATAAAAAACAAGAGTAACGGTGTCGGCATCTGTACAACTGTTGTTGTCTTCCGACCATTCCAGGACATAAGTTCCGTAAGTGTCAACTGTCACGTCTGAATTAGGTGCATGACTGTCAGTAAAGGAGATGCTGCCGTCAGATGTTAGGACACTCCATGTTCCTGTCCCTGCGCTGGGAATGGCGTCAAGAGTGTTAGTCAGACCGCAAACAGTATCATTAACCCCGGCATTTGTGACCGGCTGGTCGAACACGTGAACAAACAGGCTGTCTGATGCGCTGCACCCCTGATCATCGGTTACGGAATATTTATATTTGAACAATCCCTGATTTGGTGATAGGAAAACCGGCTTTTCAATGTCTGTTGCGGAAAGAAGATCGGTTCTTGTACCGCTCCAGAGATGTGTGGAGTATACTCCTGAACCTCCTGATGGTTCCGGTTTTAAAGTATCGGTAATGTTTGTACACAGGAAAACATCCTTGTTGTCAAAGTGAATGTCAACAGGATAGACATGTATCTCAACGGTATCCCTGTCTTTACAAGCATTAGCATCTGTAACTTCATATATCAGATCGTAAACTCCTGTTGTTGTAATATTGAAATTAGGTGTTTGAATATGTGTGTTGTCAAGCGGCGATGTATCTCCCGTCCACAGATGTGTGTACGGCGTTGTTCCATCCGAAGGGTTGCCGTCAAGGGCCAGATTAACTCCCGGGCAGAGGTATACGACAGAGTCTGTGTTGATGTCGGCTTCAGGGGTATCCCATACAGTGATCTCAGTACTGTCTGTGGCTGTACATCCTGCAGAATTGGTTACATTATAAAATATTTTATGGGTGCCAGGGCCTGCAACTGCAGGATTAAATGTTCCTGCGGAACTGTTTGTGATTCCCGGTCCTGACCATGTTCCGCCACCTGTTGCCGCAGTTAGGTTAATGGGTGGTTCGTTTTCACACATGGGGACAACAGCTGTAATAGTTCCGTCAGGTAATGCCACGATGACTGCAATGGCAGTAGTTTCCACGGGGTCGAAATCTCCGTTTATCGGGTCAGTAGGAGGGCCGGGGATGGTAGGGTCGTCATAGGGGTTACAGAAGTTCCAGTTTCTAAGGGTCACTTCAAATTCATCACCTACATTGTATCCTGCCGGGATATATATTGGCAAAGCCTTATTGTATGGGGCCTGGGGGCCAAGAATAGGCTCCGTGGTCACATTGATGGCACCGATATACGGGTAAGCTCTTACAGAGCCATCTACTTCAGCTTTATCGATGAAGTTGGCATTCCCTGAATTTGTACCGTATATCCATTGTATCCACCTTTTTCTTGAGTTGGGGACATCATTCTCATCAGGGGGCTCACAGTTCCACTGGCTCACATCCATAAAAGTAACAGATCCGTCATCTCCGAAACAGATAGGAAATACATCCGGATCAATGGCCATTCGTCCACCGTTCCGGTCATCATTATCCCATACAGTAACATTTTGTGATTGAATTGAACTTGTACACATTTGCCCTGCCACCACAAGATAAGCATCAGGTCTGTAATTACACATGTCATCAGTGGTGTAGGTGTGAGTGCCGGTAGCTGTCCATTCACCAGGTATTATTTCAGTAGCTTTGATGGTAGTGTCCGATCCGTCGTTCCAGTCAATGTATATGGATACATTTCCCGTACCTCCGTCATTGACACCCCGGTAAGTTACATCCCAGTCCACTTTTACCGGAGAACATAGCTTGTCGGGATGTATATCGTTAGCTTTGGATACGATATTACAATCCTGTCCATAGGAGTTGATAATTCCAAACAGGTATAATAATATGATAAAAGAAGCAGATCTTTTTATATCGCCCATTAAAAAATCCTCTAATTAACCCTTAATCAAGTAATAATATCCAATTAAGATTTTGTTGTTGTCCCCTTTTCTGAATTTGGTCATGTCTTTTAACTGATATTTATCAGTAAGTATCACTATATCAGAACATAATGAGATTAGTCATTTTTTTATGCTGCTGAAATATCGATTTTTACATTTCCAATTTCAAACTCATCATTTGATGAATACTTATTTGGATGTTTAGGTGTTAATACGAAATTTTTGACAAATGGTTCCAAAAAGTTGATAAAACATCATATGACAAACATTAAATATTTTGGTTATGATAAATAAACTTATTGCAAACCTGATCCCGTTATTCCCTAAAGATTTTATATGGATGTTCTCAAAGCGTTACATAGCAGGGAAAAACCTTGATGAAGCAATAAAGGCATCCAAAGGGCTGAATGCGCAAAAAATGATGATCACGGTTGACCTTCTGGGTGAGTTTATTTCAGACCTGAGCGAGGCAACAAAGAACAAGGAGGAGTACCTGCGGATCATTGATCGTTTTGAGGCGGAGAAGATAGACGGAAATTACTCACTGAAGCCGACCTCTTTCGGTCTTTTGCTTGATAAAGATATTTGTTACAGTAATGTGAGGGAGATTGTGGCTAAAGCTGCGGAATACGGTAATTTCGTGCGTGTAGATATGGAGGATTCGCCATGTGTTGATCTTGAGATCGAGATGTACAGGAAATTAAAGGCCGAATTTCCTGAAAATGTGGGGCTGGTATTTCAGGCGTATATGCGAAGGACGATGAGCGATGTCGAGGCACTTATGGATATTCACTGCGAAGAGGCGCCCAATAATTATCGGTTGTGCAAAGGTATCTATGTTGAGCCCAAAGAGATCGCTTACAAAAATTATGAAGAGATAAACGAGAACTACATTAAGTTGCTTGATTTCATGCTAAAAAATAAAATATATGTGGGAATAGCAACACACGACAAGCCTTTGATAAAAGCAGCTTATGAGCTGATTGAAAAGTACAATGTACCTAAGGATATGTATGAATTCCAGATGCTTTACGGCGTAACTCCGGACCTTCGTCAAAGCATTGTTGATAACGGGCACAGGATGCGCGTTTATGTTCCTTTCGGGGAAGACTGGTTCGGTTACAGTACACGCCGGCTGAAAGAGAACCCCAAGATCGCAAATCAGATAATCAAAGCGTTATTTGTAAGGGGATAAAGATTTATTTAATGATGAAAGCCGGGACTGATATTCAGTTCCGGCTTTATTTTTTTATTTTCCTATTGGTAAATTATTTTATTTTACTTTGTGTCCAAACACCTGTGATTCTATATCGGAGAATACCTGTACCTGTTTTTGCGCGGCCATTGAACCCATAACATCATTTGCATACTGTTTGCCCGATTTGTCTTTTCCGCTTTCTTCACCTTTGTTGAAATTAAAATCTTTATCAAGAAACAATCCATAAACCATTGTTAAAGGACCACCTGACACAAGCTCACCGAATGAATGTTCATTTCCTTCCGCATCCTGAACATTAAAATCAGGCCATTTCTTTCCATACAAAAACCTGTATGAATCTGGGTTGTCTTTCTTTTTAGGTTTACCATTGTTTATTTTGCTGCTTGTTGTTTTTCCTTTCTTAAAGTGGTCCTTTGCCAGATCAGCGTATTTTCCCGTTTCGTAAGGATTACCATCGGTAACCATGGTTTTCTTTTTGCCGCTTACCAAAAATGGGAAATTATCAAACTTTCTTTCACTGATGCCGCTTTTGAAGTCGCCCCAGTATGTTCCGGTAAAAACTCCGTTTTTGTCAAACAGAAATGCATCGTTCGTCATTACGCCCAATTTCACCAGTTGTTCTGGTGATCCTGATAAAGGTGCTGACGATTCTTTGCTTGCCTGGTTGCCAACTCCCATAATAGAGCCAAATGCCCTGGATGCTGTTTTACCGGATGTTTTTCCCGATGATTCAACCTTTATATCCGGAAGATAATAAAATTTAAGGTCAGGATATTTGCTTTCGTCAAAGGTTGGGTTTTTCTCACCGTAAAAAAGGACTATGACCTTGGGCAGATACTTTATTTGCCCAAACAAACTGCTCATTGGCACCATAAGTGCCATGCTGAATAATACTAACTTTTTCATAACTATACTTTTTGTTTTATCATTAAACTGAAAGTAAAAGTATAGTCTGTGCCGGTTAGTTTTTAATGCCAATGAGTATCCGTATGGCACGGGTGTAAATTCGTTGCGATACTGATGAAATCCGTTTCTAATGTGTGTCAAGTTTTTTAGGTTTGATAACCTGCTTTGGCTGTTCTTCCGGGTTGTCCTTTAGGTGATTCAGGTCTTTTACAAAGGTTTCAATATCCTCGTCACTGAAGCCTTTTTCTTTGGCAGCCTCTTCAAGAGTGCCCCATATCGGTTCACCGCAAGCAATGCATTTAATGCCTTTAACACTCAGATAGCGTACTGATCCCGGTACCAGGTCAACAAGTTCCTCTATGGTAATATCTTTTGTGACTTCCATGATCCTTTATTTTATTTAAATGCAAAAATACAAAATTCATGAAAGGTATTGCTTTATTTTTCAGGGAAAGATCACAACGGGATAGTAAAGTAAAATGTAGATCCTTTACCTGCTTCAGAGTTCACCCATATCTCTCCACCCAATGCATTTACTATTCCTTTTGAGATAGGCAGGCCCAGCCCTGTCCCTTCACGGATTTTGTTTTTACCATCAACCTTTACAAACCTTTCAAAGACAGACTTCAGTTTATCTTCAGGTATGCCATCTCCCGTATCTATAACCTGGAACTCCACAAAAGCCCCCTTTCTCTCATATCCCACATTCACCTCGCCCTTGTCAGTGTGTTTCAGGGCATTGTTGATAAGGTTTATCAGCACCTGTTTTATCCGGTCGATATCCGAATTTATAACACTGTCATAATCATAGTTTGTCTCCTTGAAAACCAGCTTTACATTACTATTGTCTTTCATTGTAGACATGTAAATATGTTGCAGGTCTTTCAGCAGGTTATTTATATGGAACGGATTTAAAGAGAATTTCATCTGCCCTGACTCGATGATAGAGAAGTCAAGAATGTTTTTGATTATCCCGAGCAGGTAATTTCCGCTTTTGAAGATGTTGTTCAAATATGTGCTGTGTTCTTCCTCCCCTGAATACATTTTGTGTATCAATAGTTCTGTGAAACCCATGATAGCATTCAAAGGTGTGCGTATTTCATGGCTCATGTTTGCCAGAAAACTAGTTTTCATGTAGTCTGCTTTTTCCGCTTTCTGTTTGGCATGATCGAGCAATGTAATTTTTTCCTGCAAAAGATATTGTAACTCCCTCTGCCGGCTCATGGTTTTGTCAAGGCCTTTTAAAAGTATAGCTAAAGGTATTGACGATATCAGACATATCATCTCCGTACTCGAAGCGATCGTAATCCATTCCACTTCTGAATATATAGATATGTTAAGGTTGCTAAATAAATCATTGTAAAGAACTATGCCGATAAAAGTGAACAGGACAATGTTTACAATCAGGGTTATGATACTGCCCCTAAGCCCTGTCAGGAGAGAAGCTAGCAGTGATGCAGCAATGAAATAGCTCAATCCATTTGCCTCAGGCCCCATGGTGAAAATGAGGAAAACTCCAACAAAGTATGCTATTAAAATTATTATTCCGGCTTTTACATAAAAAGAAATCTTTTTTGCCAAAAACAACACTACTATTGATACGTAAGAAACTGTGTTCGCTGCAATAATGAAATTAGAATTCGTATTTATTGCAAGAACTATGCTGAACAAAAAAGGAATGATGCCAATGAAGATGATTATCAGAAATATACTTTTCAGCACCATCTCACGCCAATATATTAATCCGTCGGCGTGGGAATACCTGCCATTCTCTACAAGACCCTTTACCTTTTTCCAAATCATAGTGAGTATATACGGTGAACCTCGTATTTAGTTGCAGTCATAGTATCGGTTTTTTAACAAATAGTAATTAAATCATGTTTATGGAAAGGTTATTTGTATTGCAATGCTTTTTTGTAAAA
>JALVJU010000490.1 GCA_027034005.1 Marinilabiliaceae bacterium | reverse complement strand
ATATACATAGTAAAAGCATTTGAGATAGCGACCGAAAAAGCTGACCCGGATATCAAACTCGTGTACAACCAGCATCTTACAATGGAACCTGCAGTGTGGGAAAAGGTTAAATCAACTATTCTGTACCTGAAAGAAAAAGGTCTCAGGGTTGATGCCATTGGATGGCAGGCACACCTCAAGGAGGACGACAATGTAGGGCTGGGCCCTAAAGCGCTGAAATATCTCGGCGAACTCATCGACTGGGCCCATCAACACGGCATGGAGTTCCATGTAACAGAGATCGATTACAAGATGAATGAGCCGTACGATGATTTTGCCGCAGAAAAACAGGCCATTGCTTACAATAATGTATTGAAAGTACTGTTAAGCAAGAGAAAGCAGGGAAAAGTTGCATACAACATCTGGGGGATGCAGGACGGTACAGGACAATATTCTGATGGCCACCGCTACATTTTTGATGAAGAACTGCGTGCCAAGCCCGTCTTTTATGCTCTTCAAAAAACACTGGAGAACCCCGACGACCTGGAACTGATATTCGACATTCCAAAGCAGGAAACAGGCATTGCGGAATTTTACGGAGGACTGATAAAGAACGGAAGCTTTGAGAATGAATTCGAGAACTGGAAATCATGGGGAGAAGCAGAGATAGATTACAGTGGCAATCAGCATTCGGGAGAAGCCACTGCGGCTCTTGGAGCAAAGTCAGGAATTAATCAGGAGGTAAAGCTTAAGCCAAATACCGATTATGTTCTTACCGGATGGGTGAAAAATGCAGTTGGCGATCAGTCAACGTTAAAAATAAAGACCGACAAGGCAGAAAATGCTTTTGCCAAAAATATTGCATCCACCGAATACACAAAAGTTACTATCAGCTTCAACTCAGGCAAAAGCACGAAAGGCAAGGTGTATTTTCAGAAATGGAGGCCAACTGACAAAGGGATGTCATGGGCAGACGACATCATCCTGATTGAGAAAAAATAGTTACGCTCAAGAACATTAAATCATTACATCATTTAATCATTTGATCATTATCGCACTAGATCATTTCATCATTAAATCATTAAATCATTATAAAATGAAAAAGACATTAGCATTAACTGCATTCCTGATCTTTACGGTCATGGCATTTGCCCAAAAGGACCGTCCAAACATTGTATGGTTAACATGTGAAGATATCAGTCCCACACTTTCGATGTACGGGGACTCAACAGCCAAGACCCCTAACCTCGACCAACTTGCAAAAGAGGGTATTGTCTTCGACAATGTTTTTGCTGTGGTAGGAGTGTGTGCCCCGAGCCGTTCATCCATAATCACCGGGATGTATCCCACATCCATTGGCACAATGCACATGCGCACAGCAAAGGATATCATGTCGTGGGGCGCGAGAAAATACAAAAAAGAGGGCATGGGTGTTGACATCAACCACAAGACCGTTCCGCAATACTCGGCAGTCATTCCCGCTCAGGTAAAATGTTTCCCCGAGTACATGCGGATGCAGGGCTACTACTGCATCAACAATCAGAAAACCGATTACCAGTTTGCAGCTCCCGTAACCGCATGGGACGAGAATAACCCGAAAGGCGACTGGTCACATACTCCAAAGGGAAAACCGTTCTTTTATGTCTTTAACCACGGTGTGACCCACGAATCACAGATATGGAAAAGGAAAAACCTTCCACTTACCGTTGATCCCAAAACTGTACCATTGCCATCTTACTACCCCGACGATCCTGTAGTACGCAAGGATGTGGCAAGGAACTACTCGAACATCGAAGAGCTTGACAGACAGATAGGGGAAAAGATACAGCGGCTGAAAGATGCCGGATTGTACGACAACACAATAATTTTCTTTTTCAGTGATCACGGAGGCCCGCTTCCGAGAGGTAAGCGCCTGCACTACGACTCCGGACTGAAAGTTCCGTTTATAGTCAGGATACCTGAAAAGTATAAAAAGAAATACGGACTTGATCCCTCATGGGTGAAAAACGGCCGTGTGGATGCACTAATATCATTTGTTGACCTTGCCCCCACCATGTTGTCAATAACAGGATACCCAATACCCGGTTACATGCAGGGATATGCGTTCATGGGGCCTCAAAAAGTTGAAAAACAGAGAAAGTACATCTTCGGCACTGGAGACCGCTTTGATGAGTATACCGACAGGAACCGCATTGTCCGTGACCACAGGTATCTTTATGTAAGGAACTATCATCCTGATCTCCCTGCCTACAAGGATATCGCATACAGGAAAAATATAGACATGATGAACCGTCTTCTTGAGCTGCACAAACTTGGAAGGTTAAACCCTGCACAGAATTACTGGTTCAGAATGTATAAGACAAAAGAGGAGTTCTACGATTGTAAGACCGACCCCGATAACGTGCATAACATCATCGATGACCCGCAGTACAAAGAGAAGATAGATGAGATGCGCACAGCCATGGACAACTGGCTTGCCGAAACAGGGGACATGGGTGAGATACCGGAAAAAGAGATGGTGATGCAGATGTGGCCCGGTGGCATTCAGCCCCTGACCGAAACACCTGTTGTGCACAAAAAAGGAAGGACTGTCACACTTACCTGCGGCACCGAAGGAGCATCCATCGCATATCTGATAAGCGATAAGGATTTCACTCCCGACCTAAATGCAGGGTGGCAGGTTTACTACGAACCGGTAAAAGTGCCGAGAGGGAAATATCTGTACGTCATGTCGCAAAGGATCGGATACAAAGAAAGCGAGATAGTAAAAGAGAAGTTTTAATTCTTAAAACATTTTGTTTTTATCTTTTCCCTGTAAATACGGGGAAGGGATATCCAATGCTTTTTAACAAAAAAATCA
This sequence comes from Marinilabiliaceae bacterium, assembly GCA_027034005.1. GTDB lineage: Bacteria > Bacteroidota > Bacteroidia > Bacteroidales > Marinilabiliaceae > JAADEM01. The sequence goes on along the minus strand of JALVJU010000490.1, from coordinate 329 downwards.
GACATGAAAAGTTTCGCAATAATCTTCATCTCCGTATTGTTTTCTTCACAGCTTAATGCGCAAGTCAAAGGGTTCATTCAACCCGATGCAAAATGTATAACTGTCGATGGCGCATTGTTCGTCAAAAAGTCAGGTGATAAACTTGTTATCAACCGCCATAAGCCGGAAATAATAGATATGAAAGAAACAGAGGCACACCCTCGCAACGCTTTTGCCCAGTCGGGGGTATCCGTATCCTTCGCCACGAACAGCAAAAACATAAAAGTGATGATGGAGCCGCGTAAAGAGACATCCTTGCGGTTCGGCATTTTTGGCATCTACAAAAACGG
>JALVJU010000489.1 GCA_027034005.1 Marinilabiliaceae bacterium | reverse complement strand
GGCTTGCAGTACCTGCAGGTATCATTCAGGCCGACATAGGCTTGAATCGTATCCTTCACAACACTCAGTGGATCATTGGCCCTCACGTTCACGTTGCTATTCTTGTGGGACTAACAATGACTCTGTTCTCTGCTATCTATTATCTGTTGCCGATACTTACCAACGGAGCAAAACTTTACAGTCAGAAACTGGCTAACTTCCATTTCTGGGCACATATCATCGGAGGTGTCGGAATGGGCGCTTTCATGGGCATGGCAGGACTAAAAGGTATGCTTCGCCGTACTATATACTACGAAGGAGAGTACAACATATACATGATACTTGCCGGACTTAGCGGTGCACTGATACTTCTGGCATTCCTGGCATTCCTTTACAATGTGATAATGACTCTGGGAGTAAACGGTTTGATAGGTATTTTTATGCCGTCCAAGCTTAAAACCAAAGAGCTTCTTCCTCCTGAGAAATAGTATAAATATAATTCATAAAAAGCCCTGCTTTCCGGCGGGGCTTTTTAGCCTTAAATAACCAAGGTATCAGGGTGATGACAGTTTATTTATTTTGATTCTTAACAGGTTATTTGGTATTTTAATACAAACTGAAAATTAGCAGGTCATGAAAAAATCAGAAAAGTTTAACAGACGAAAGTTTATTGTATCTTCTCTGCTAGGTACAGCCGGAGTTGCTATTTCTGCATCGAATATAAACAGTGAATTACCGATACCTGATTTGTCAAAGAAGAAAAAGAAGAAGGTGATCTACCGTACTCTTGGAAATACAGGAATTAAACTGCCCGTGATAAGTATGGGAGTTATGCGTGCCGATAATCCCAGCCTGGTAAAAGCCGCCCTTGTTCAGGGGATAGTCCATCTTGATACTGCAAACAGTTATCAGAACGGGCAGAATGAAGAGATGCTCGGGAAACTGCTGAAGGATTATCCGAGGGAATCATATGTGATCGCAACAAAAGTCTATCCTTCAGGAAGGGACAAAAAGACGGGGAATTACACAGGTAAAAATGTTGAAGAGAGTTTCATGGAGAAATTCGATACAAGTATGAAGCGCCTCGGTATCGAATATGTTGACATCCTGTATCATCATGCAATCAATACACGGGAAGCCGCCTTGTACGAACCGGTACTTAATGCCATGAAAAAGATCAAGGAGTCAGGCAGGGCAAAACACCTCGGGATATCGACACATAAAAATGAGCCGGAGATTATCAGGGCCGCCATCGACAGCGGCGTTTATGAGGTGGTGCTTGTTGCATACAATTTCAAGCAAGATCACCGTGACGAGATGAACAAAGCCATTCAGGAGGCAGCCGATGCAGGACTTGGAATTGTAGGGATGAAAAATATGGCGGGTGGCTTCCTTGACAAAGAGAAGAAGATCCCTGTAAATGCCAAAGCTGCACTTAAATGGGCACTTCAGAATCCCAATGTCCACACTCTGATACCGGGGCTCACGAATTTTGATCAGCTTGATGAATGTGTTGAGGTCATGTCAGACATTAAGATGCGCCCCAAAGAGAAACATGAGCTTATGGCTGCTTCGAACATCCAGGGAATGTACTGCAATGCATGCAGCCAATGTGTCCCGAACTGCAAAAAATCATTGCCCATACCAGAACTGATGCGAGCTTACATGTACACATACGGTTACCGCGAAGTAAAAAAGGCAAAAGACCTTATCTCGTCGCTCGAACTACCGGCCAATGCCTGTGCCGACTGCAATGAATGTACGGTCAGTTGTGTGAAAGACTTTGCCGTGGCCGAAAAGATCACAGATGTTACAAGGCTTATGGATGTACCCGAAGAGTTCATTGTTTAAAGTTCAGGATGATGCAAAAGAATATTTTATCTCTTCTTACATTATTGCTTTTTTTAACGGCAAATATCAAAGCAGAAGGAGGGGACGGACTTTTCCCTTTTCTTGACGGGTATAAGCTGAAAACGGACTTCCCCGTTTACACTTCTGATAATCTCTGGGATTACATAAACGGCGGAGCATACACTTACCTCAATTTTAAATTTACCGATCTGCACATTGCAGAGTATGTTAAAGGCGATATCCTGATCAAAGCTGAGATTTACAGGCATAAGAACAATGTTTATGCCTTCGGAATGTATGCGCAGGAGAGGGCTCCCGATTACAGTTTTATTGATATCGGGGTGCAGGGTTATACCGAAAATACACTGGTCAATTTTGTAAAAGGGCCTTACTATGTTAAGATAATTTGTTATGATGGCAACGAAGCCCTTAAGCAGGACCTGTTGACCCTTGCGAGATCGATAGAAAAAAGATTGGAAGGGACCAATAAGCTTCCGGAGACGTTCTCAAAGTTCCCTGAAAAAGAGAAGGTGAAAAACTCTGAAGCATACATAGCAACCGAATTTCTTGGATATAACTTTATGCCGGGGGTATATGTTACCACATATAGGCATGAAGGTAAGAGCCTGAAGCTTTTTATCGCAGAATGTGAAAGTGAAGCACAGGCAGAAGAAGTTGTGAAAAAACTTACGGAAAAATCAGAATCATCTAAGAAAAAGAAAAATATCCTGACAATCCGGGATAAGTACAACGGAACAATATTGTTGTGCCCCAAAGGCATACTTATTTACGGATGCATGGATAACTGTGAAGACCTATTCAAAAGTTTTACGGGCAAATAGCCATCAGGGATGAGACCATATATAAAAAGTTCGCCGGGAGGCGGACTTTTGTGTTTTCAGCATTTGGTGTTATCTTGCTAAAAGAACTTTGATCCGGTTTATTTTGGCAAAAAATAATGAGAGTAGAAAGATCGATATCGTACGGCAAATCACAAAATAATAAAATATCATGAAGAAGTTATTGTTGATAGCTGCCATAATGGTCAGCATGAATTCATTCACACAAAAGAAGTATGAACCCAATTGGAAATCACTTGATTCACGTCCTGTAGCGCCATGGTTCGCTGATGCCAAATTCGGTATTTTCATTCACTGGGGCCTCTATTCCGTTCCTGCATGGAGCCCAAAAGGAACTTATGCCGAGTGGTATCAGTTCTGGCTTCAAAACAAAACCTTGTTCGGTAACGGCAAATTCACCGGAACGGAGGTTTATGACTATCATGTGAAAAGATACGGAAAAGATTTTACCTATTACCAGTTTGCGCCAATGTTCAAGGCCGAA
>JALVJU010000488.1 GCA_027034005.1 Marinilabiliaceae bacterium | reverse complement strand
AAAATACCACAGAGGTTTACCCGGGACTTTTCGTGTGCGGAATGTCCACTGCCGCAGTTTACGGAGGCTACAGGATGGGCCCCATATTCGGCGGCATGCTCCTTTCCGGGAAGAAACTTGCAGGTCTCTTGGAAAAGGCCTGTTCTGCCTGAAAGGGAAGAGTGATGCAAGGCGGCCTTTGATCTTTCAACCCCCTGAAAAAGTCCATGTAGGAATGTTGGAATTCGTAGGTAACTCAACTTTCGGAGTAAATTTTGCGTAGGTTTTTAAAACATTAAATTAGCCATTGACACACATGGATTTACATGGACAAATACCTTTAGTCATGCCCGACTTGGTATGACTAAAACACCAAGAAGGCAACTATTGCCTGGGGTATTTGGCGGCCCTTGTCAGGGCTGCCAAATTGTCTATGTGGGTCCTTGTGGGTCCATGGCTAAAAAGTCTTTGATGTTGGATGCATTATTTGTCTTTACTTTCACCAGGTTATTTAAATCAGAAACTTGAGTTACCAAAATTGGTACACTTTTATATTGACACATTCCGGCCATTAACAGGGTGAGACCTCTTAAAAAGGGCCTTCAATTCGACATTTTTGAGCTTTAGCTCACAAAAAACCAACATGAACCAAGTACAGCTAAATTTTATCACAAATTAAGGCATTGTATGCATGATTTTCATGTCATCTCTAAGCTTATTGCCGTCTATTTCTGCCAGAAGGCGCACTACTCCTGTGAAGTCCTTTATACTGTAGCCAATGAACAGGCTCGTCGCAGGTTGTAGGCCATGGAAATCAGAAGAAGATGAATCTCGTTTCTAAAAAGCCCTATGTACCTGGCTCTAGCATGTCCCCATTTGCTCTTTATTATGGCAAAAGGCCTTTCTACCTGAGCTCGTATCTTGAAAATCTCCTTGTTCCTTTTCCTGTCTTCCTCAGAAAGAGGTGCCCCTCTATAAGCCTTCTTCATAAGACCGTTTTTGATACCTTTTGCTTCAAGCTCTTCGGCCCTTCGCTTGTCATAGTAGGCCTTGTCTGCATATACGGCCTCTTCATCCCCGCGAAGAAGCTCATCGAATACCTCGTGGTCACTTACCCTGGCCTGGGTTATCTCGGCCTTCCTGATTATGCCAGAATCCTGGTCCACTCCAATATGGGCCTTGTAGCCGTAGCAGTACTTTTTATTTTTGCCTTTTCCCTTTGCTCCCCAGGAAGCCTCCGGGTCCTTGGGCTTCTTGTCCTTTCCAGGAGGTCTTGTGGCCGCAGGATAAAAGGTGGCATCAATCAGGGTGCCAGTCTTTACCACAAAACCCTTGTTCTCTATCTGCCTGTTGATTTCTTCAAAGAGCTCTTTGGCAAGATCACCAAGCTGTTTTCCGAAAAGACAAATCGTGGTTTCATCAGGTCCTGTTTGGGTAATCTCCATATCCAGGAAGACCTTGAAGGAGATCCTGTCGTTGATCTGGGCTTCTGCCTGGGGATCAGAGAGCCCGAACCACTGTTGGAGCAAGAGGATCTTGAACATGAGAATGGGATCATAGGCAGGTCTTCCTGTATTGGAGGGATGGAGTCCTGCAAGCTTTTTACGAATTGGAGCCCAGTCGATGATGTCGTTGACCTTGTGGAGCCAATGGGCGGTGTTGATACAGTTCTTGACCTGGAGTTGTGCAAATGATAACTGTTGAGTATTCTTTCGTATCATTTTGATATCTTCTTGATTATGAATTGTGTTTAGTATACAATATTTAGTAAAGTTACGCAATAGCTGATAATCATTATACTATTTTGTTTTTAAATTGGACACAAAGCTTCTCAGAGATCTCAGGGTGTTAACATGGCATTTAGAGATGCTTCTAACGTTGTGCGCTTCCTTGGATTTCAAGTTTTGTTCCCGGCGTCGTGGAAATGGTGGAAAAGGTTGACAGCTAATAGCTATCGCACAGCTTGTTGTTCTAAGTTTGCACAAAGGATTTTTTTATGGAGCTCTTTGCTATCATAGCTACTGCTATTAATATCATTACAGGTATCAAAGATATACTACAAACCTTGCTAAAATACTTGAAAAAGCCGCAGAAAAAAGTTTCGAACGAGCAATTGGCTTTTAATGAAGAGGCGACGCATCTGCCCGAATTACCGAATGTTTTCTCTGTCCCAGAGTCAAATTTACCACGTAGAGAACCTTTTATTGGCCGCGTGAGAGAACGGCAGGATGTTTTGCGTGCTTTAGCGTCTCCATTGCCTATTACTTCAATTACAGGTATGGGGGGAATTGGTAAAAGTGCTCTAGCGTGTGAGGTGGCTTATGAAAGCCTTGACAAGGAGCTGTTTGAAACGGCGATATGGATATCTGCGCGTGACTATAAACTGACATTGGAGGATATTGCAGATACTATATTAGCAGCCGCTGGTTTTAACTTTGCCTTTAAGTTATCTGCTGCGAAGAAACGCCTTCTCGTTCAGAAGGTATTGAGGAAATATAAGCTGCTTCTCATTATTGATAATTATGAGACGATATCAGAGATCAAGGAGATACTTTCTTTCATAAACAATGTTCCTGCTCCCTCAAAAGTACTTTTAACTAGCCGCCGAGAAGTCATAGTAAATACTGTTCCAATAAGGCTTAAAGGGATGGTGGAAGCTGATGCTTTGAAATTTATTTATGAATACTCTAACGTTATAGGGTTAAAATCGGTAAATAAAATGGACGAAGCAATTCTTAGAGATTTAGCCAAATCCACAGGTTATGCGCCATTAGCCCTTAAGTGGGCGCTAGGACAAATCAAGCAGAAAGGACAATCCATAGAGATGGTACTTGACCGCTTAAGATCGGCGAAAGGGGATATTTTTGAAGCGATGTTCGATTACTCGTGGGCTCTGCTTGATGATGCAAGTAAGATTGTTTTAAGGGCGGCCAGTGTTTTTGTTGCTCCGACCACTCAAGAAGCTTACAAAGCAACAACGAGGCTTGAAAAATCTAAGTTGGAGGAAGCAATTTCACAGTTGGTTATTCTGTCGTTGTTAGATGCCAGTGACGATATTCTGCTCATTCAACGGCGGTATAGTGTTCATCCTTTAACACGCTCGTTTGCTGAAGCACGGCTTCGTCAGAGTGGTAATTTGAAAAAACAGCTTGAGGCAAATAGCGCACATTTTTTTCTACGGTATGCTGTCGAACACGGTGGAGATAAGTGGAATTGGAGGAGTTTTGATGCTCTGGAGAGAGAGTATGCAAATATAGTTAATGCGATAGAGTGGTATTTTAGTCAGCGAGATTGGCAGGCTATAAAATCTTTCCGTAACGCTTTAACTCTGTTCCTTAGTATTCGGGGACATTGGAATAAACGCATAGAACTGGGTAATTATACTCTGCAAGCTTGTCAGAAAACAAATGATAATCGTTTGTATGCTTGGTGTTTAGTATACGATTTGGCTTATATTGAATTAAAACGGGGCCACATAAAGACAGCTAATAAAAAAGTCCAAGAAGGTCTCCATATTTTCAAAAAATGCAAGGATGATTTAGGTGTGGCAACTGCTATCCGTCACATGGGGCGGATCGAGCATATGCGAGGCAATTATGAATCTGCAAAAGCATTGTATCAGGAAAGTTACGAATTATACGTCAAGCAGGACTTAGAGTATGGTGCTTTTTTACTATGGGACTTGGGAGATTTGCATCTCACACTGAAGGATTATAATACAGCGGAAGATTATTTTAAGAAGGCGCTAAAAATAAGTGAGGACAAGATTGGAAAAAGCGAAGTTGTTCAAGCAATGGCAAGTGGATGTTTGGGAGAACTTGCTGAAATGCATGGTGAAATGGATACAGCGCGTTCGTATTACTTAAAAGAACTCTCCATTGCACAAAAGATTGGTCGAGCTGACGAAATTGCATTGGCTAACAAACGGCTTGCTAAGCTATTATTAGCGGCTAAAGACTATGCGTCTGCATTAAAATTTGCACAAGCGGCTTATTTAGTCTATTATCAGCTTGCAGATGATAAAGAGGCCACAAATTTGCGACAGATGATCCAACAATTGGAAAATCGGGTAAAAGAGGCTGTCCCGCAAACATGGCTCTCAGGCCACATTAAAAGCGCTGTAAACTGGATTAAACACCTGACATGAAGTAGATTTATGGCAAAATATTTTGTAAATTCAGATAGTAAGGACCAAAAGACCTCATGCGCTATAACTTCAAAAACTACAACCCTAAGCAGATTCTTCTGCGCCCTCCTTCTCTGGACGAGTGGCTGCCAAAGAATCATCTTGTACGTTTCATTTCCTAAGTCGTTGATCAAATGGATCTTGCAGAGCCGATTAGTTCATACAGGACTAACGGCCAGGGGAGTGCAGCCTATCATCCTGCCATGATGACCAAGATCCTGCTTTTTGCATATTGTATAGGCATGCCCTCGATTAGAAAGATTGCCAAGGCCCGGGTGGATGATGTGGTCTTCAGATGGCTGGCAGCAGGAAACTTTCCTGATTTTAGGACCATTTCTGAATTTTGCAGAAGGCATCTTGAAGCACTTAAGAATCTGTTTACCCGGATCCTTTTACTCTGCAAAAAGTCAGGTCTTGTAAAGGTAGGGATTATTGCCCTTGACGGTACAAAGGTCAAGGGTAATGCCAGTCTTAGCAGGAATAAGACATATAAACAGCTTTGTAAGGAGGAAAAGCGGCTCCGTGATAAAATAGAGGAGCTTGGTGCCAAGGCAGAGAATACAGACAATGAAGAAGACCGTATATATGGAGACAGGCAGGGAGATTAACTTCCCGATGAGCTTTCCAGCAAGAAGAAACGACTTGCCAGGATAAAAGAGGTCAAGAAATACCTGGAAGAAAAGGCCAGAAAGGAAGTTGAAAAAAAAGCCAGGAAGAAGCTTGAGGCCTATGTTGAAGATAAAAAGGAAGATGGAAGGAATAGAAGAAAACATCCTCCACAAGAACCTGATGAGACAGTAAAGCCTGGCGCCAAGGTCAACCTTATTGATTTTGAAAGCCGGATCCAGAAGAATGCCAAGGGATACCTTCAGGGCTACAATGCCCGGTCCGCAGCCACTGAGGATCAGGTAATAGCAGCCTTTGATTTAGAAAATGATGCCAGTGATTATCATCAGTTTAAGCACATGGTGGATCAGGCACTGGAGAATCTTTCCATGCTGAAATCTCCGGCAAGAACGATCCTTGCTGATGCTGGATATTGCAGTGAATCCAATCTTAAAGATTTTGAATCCGGAAAAGACATAAACGGACTTATTTATACCCGCAAGGAAAAGGAGATGAGGAAGAAGGAAACAGCTTCTCCTTCAAAACGCCGCTCCCAAAGATACAGGGCCATGGACAAGAAGCTTCGCCGGCCTGTTGGAAGATATGTCTACGGATTTCGGAAACGAATCATAGAACCTATATTTGGCCAGATGAAACAATGCCGTGGTTTTTCTAGATTCCTGCTTCGAGGTCTCCAGAAGGTAAAAGGTGAGTTCGGTATGTGGTGTAGTGCGCACAATATCTTGAAGTTATATAGCAAAAACCTGGAAAAAGGAGCAATAATAGCTTAAATAAGGGAAATATGGTAGGAAACCAGGAAAATATTGGTATTTTTTATGCCATATTCTGTTTTGCGCTTCCTGAAAATGAGCATGGGCCAACAACTGGTTGAAAAAACAGCGTGGTGTGCGAGTTGATTTGCAGGACAGCCTCTACTGTGGTGCGCTTTAAGTTTCGCCTTTTAGGATAGGAGAAATGTAGATGCGAGTCCTTCTAATAAATCCACCTTATTCGCCATTTACTCCACCAGAGTCTGCTGTACCACCACTTGGATTGGCTAGGATTGCCGCGGCATCACGCGCAGTGGCTGATGTTCGCGTTCTTGACATGGGATGTTTAGAGGCCTTAGGGAGAGATTCTTGGACGGCTTTGATTGACCTTTTAGATGAATATCGGCCTGATATTGCAGGCATAGGGCCGTTGGTGACTTCCAATGTACAAAAGGGGGAAGAAGTTGCGCGAGTCTTAAAGGCAAGCGAGCATCCCCCCATGATAGTTATCGGTGGCCCTGATCCCACTTTTACATATCAAGAACGTTTAGAGGTTTGTAAAGATATTGAGGTAGTTTTCCTAGGGGAGGCAGAATTTAGCTTTCCTGCATTTATACAGGTATGGCAACAGCCGGAAGAGTGGTTTTCGCTAAAAGGTATCGCTTTTAGACACGATGGGGCTACGCAGGTGACTCAGCGTACTTTGTTGACTCCTCGAGAATTTGCAGCACTTCCCCCTCCTGCATGGGATTTGTTCCCTCTCCAATGTTATGCAGAGGTTGCAACACGGGCTGGTTTTGAGCCATACCTCCCAGTGGAGTCTAGTCGTGGGTGCCCATTTGAGTGTATTTTTTGTGCTACTACACAGCTGTTTGCACACCGTGTAAGACATCGGCCTGGGAGAGTAGTTGTAGATGAAATTCAAGATAATGCGAGGCGATACGGTTACCGCCGCTTCGTGTTTAATGACGACAACGCCACAGTTAGTAAGTATCATATTTTGAAGATAGCTAAGGGTATCATAAACCGCAAATTAGAATATTTGCAGGTTGCCTGTTCTACTACTGTTGAGGCAGGGATTTTTGCCGATAAAGATGCGCTTCACCTGCTCAAACAAGCAGGATTTCGTGAACTTTTTATGGGATGTGAATCTCCTCACCCGGATATCATTGCTATGGTGGGGAAAACCGTGCATCCCGAACGTTGGCCAGAGTACATTTCACATGCTGTGAGTATGTGTCGTGAGGTAGGGATAGCTAGTCGAACTAATTGGATACTTGGCCTGCCCGGTGATGCTAGGGAGAAGTTTTTGGCTACTATTGACTTTATCCGGGACTTAAAGCCAGATTCAGCGCTGCTTTCTCTTTTACAGCCATACCCAGGAACTCGTTTGGCTTCTTTGATGGAAAGTGATCCCGCTTCAATCGGGGTGTATAAATTAACCTCAAATCCCTCAGCGATGATTGCTTCCAAGTTTGATCCTGTTGTTTATACCCGTTGGATGAGTAGAGAAGAGATGATCGAATTGGCTTATAAGTTTATTCAGTTATTAAGCCCTTATTGCGAGTCAAATGTATCCGGTTCGCCTTATTATATATTTGAGCTTTGGCGTGATAAGCAACGAGGGAGATAGATGGCTATGAGCAAGGATCAGGAAAAGATAGTACAAATAGCACGAGAGGTGGTTGGGCAGTTTGACGCCAGCGATATTGATGTAGTTCTGATTTGGGGTTCAGTTATTGAGAAAGATTTTAAGTTAAAAGATAAGACAGATTTAGACTTGTTAGTAATAAAGCATACTCTTGATTTAATACCTGATGCTCATACAGAGTTGATATTTGGTGTACCAACTAAGATATTTTATCGTCGGGGTGTTAAAATAGATGTATTTTTTGTGGATTATGCATATGTAAAGAAGGCTATAGAACAAAAGCATTGGACAATAATCAATGCAATAATCAACGGAATGGTCATTGTTGATAGAGGAATGATGGATAAATTAAAGGCCATGTGCTCAAATTTTCGTGCCTTCTCACTTTCTACGTCAAGAGAATGGTTTAACCAGGCTAATAATTTGTTTGAAAAGGCGCAATCCCTCTTAGATGAAGGTGAATATCTCTCAAGCATGGTTTTGACTCGGCACGCTGTTGACGCAATGGCGCATGCTCTGATATATGCTACTTTTGGTAAACCTGCATCGCCTAAATCGTTTTTAGCCGACTTGCGCGAACGTGTAGCTAGTTCATATTTATATGATCTTTACTTGGAATCTCAAGGCTTGCGGGATTGCAGGAGGAGTGATGCTCTAAAAGTCAATTTATTGGCATCAGAGTTTTTGGGGTATGCTGCGAGGCAGCTGGGTCGATTCAGAGATATGCGGCATGGAAATAGGAGTTCTGCTACTGAAGGCTAAGCCGGATGAGGCTGTCAAATTCGCCATTGATGGAGGATTTGAATTAGTAGAAATTGCATTGGAAAACTGGGTGGATTCTTTGAGCCGGGCACAAATGAAATCTCTATACCAGAGATGCCAAGAGCATGGTGTTGTATTGGCTGCGCATGCGCCTTCCCGTGATTTGCAGTTAGGGAGTTTAAACGAAGGTATCAGAAAAGAGTCTATGCGGCAAATTCAGAAAGCTATAGACTTGTCATGCGGCTTTGCCCGATATCTCACTGTGCATACCGGGTATTTACCGCGTTTTAGGGAGATAGGCATGTTAGAGCGGATTGTAGAGGCACTCCGTGTTTTGCTAAAAAAAGCTCATGATTGTGGGATAACCCTGTGTATAGAAAATGTTCATGAGAATTCGATAGATCAATTACTCGATTATATTCGCCTCGTTGATCATGATATTCCGAAGTTAGCGTTGGATATTGCTCATGTATATACATATGCAAATTTTTCATTATCTGCAGCTTTTAGAGTGCTGTCTCCTTATATTGGCACCGTTCACATAAGCGATAATGACGGAGAAAATGATCTCCATTTGCCCTTGGGAGCAGGCTCTTTGAACCTGTGGAATGCGATGAGTACATTGGTAAGCATGAATTATCAAGGTAGCATAGTAGTGGAGATGATCAATAAAGAAGATGCCATGAGAAGCCAATCTTACTTGATCAACATACTCCAAATCATATCCCACTCTGCATAAATGTTGTTGTGGTTTAATTGAAAGGGAGCATTCCCTGTTTGTCTGACCTGTTAAACAATTAATATTGGTTCTTCGACGTTTCATGTGGATTTCAGGAAATGACCCATGGGCGCTCCAATGAGGTAGATCATGGTAATGAAGGTTTGACTCATCTTTGACAGTTGGTGCTATCGCGCGGCATAAAATGGACCTCTTGGCATAAAAAAGCGGGGCTACCGGGGGTATTGGGCAACTTTTTTGAAAATTTTAGAGACGGCCTTCAAAAAGGTAGTGCCAATATCATGAAAAATATTCTTGTAAATAAGGGCGGACCGAGCTATATTTAGGAGTGTCCTAAACAAGGAGGCCCTGCATGTTCGCCCGGATTAAGAAATCAGGAAAATACCAGTATCTGCAGATAGTCGAAAACAAGAAGGTAAAAGGCAAAGTCAAACAGAGAGTC
>JALVJU010000487.1 GCA_027034005.1 Marinilabiliaceae bacterium | reverse complement strand
CCAAAAGCAAAAATCACATTCAACTATTCGTCGAAATTGAATACCAAAATAAAAATTGCGAACAATTAAAATAATCTTATCATGAAAAAATATTTCTTTCTTTCTGAGTAATCTCTCTAATGCACAGGGTATCTCTTTGGGAAAATCAGGAAAGAATATACTACAACATCATCACGCCGGGGATGGACATGGCATCTTCTGTTATTTTGATTATCTCATCGGCACTGTTCATTTCAAGGACACAGGTTACGGAAACATATTTAAGGTTTTCGGTGTGCTTAAAACTCTTTTTGGTGTCTTTGGGAAAAATATTTATAACCTTCTCAACCTTGCCCTCTTTATTTGGCACGATGAATTTGAACATATACTTCAACGGCCACTCCTTGTTCTGTTCCAGTATGATCTTTAGTTTGTAATATCTGCTGTCCATGTGTAGTTTGTCAAAAATATGAAAGCATTGTAATGTAAAAATAATATCTTAGTTGCATAGATAAAAATTTAAGATTATGTGTTTTTCGGCAGAGGTGAGTTTTGGAGCAAGTGCAGTCCTTGTGACTACCGGCACCATGGCTGTGATAGAAAATAAAAGAAGGGATCAAATGTTTTTTGCCATTATACCCGTATTGTTCGGAATTCAGCAGTTTTTTGAAGGATGGATATGGGTTTCGTTGCAGTCAGGAGGATATGAAACAATGGGGCAGATATCGAAATACGGCTTTCTTGTGTTTGCGCAGCTTGTATGGCCCGTATGGGTACCGCTTTCTGCATATTTCCTTGAACGGAACATTAAGCGAAAAAAGCTGATAACCTTTTCTCTTGTTTTGGGTATTGGTTTGGCTCTGCTTTTAGGATACAGGCTGATTGCATACGATGTTGGTGCTTTTATCCGGGAAAAACATATATTTTACCAGATTGGACATTTTAAAAGTACGAATTGGTGGAGCGGGATCTTTTATCTGTTGCCGGCACTTTTCCCTTTCATTTTTTCCAGCCATAAAAGGATAAATATCCTGGGATACCTGATGCTACTTATGTTTGTTGTATCCAAAGTATTTTACCTGACATATATGATATCAACATGGTGTTTCTTTGCTGCTGTTCTTAGTGTTTACATTTTGTTCATTGTAAAAAAACTGAATAAAGAAAGTTGAATTGATGTTCCGGGTATTTAACATAAGACTTACTTATTTGCCTTCCGTTATATCTGAAATCAAAATAAATGTAATTTTTCCCAGTAATTCCGCAACAACATAATTTTTAGGTTGATTAAAGTTAGTCAAAAAACAGGGCAAAACAATCCTTGTCCGTAACAAAAACGTTGCGAACTTTATATAGGATATGTACTTGTTTTAAAAGGCAGCCTCCTTTCTGTTTTTTATATGGTTTTTCCCTGAGTTCGTGAGCAGGGCATCTCCAATGGCACAGCCATTTAATATCTTAGTTGCATTTTCTTTATTTTTTCAAACTCTTCGTGCATTTCATCGTCATTAAAGTCAAAGGGCCTTATGAGGGAAACCATTTCGTCCAATAAAGATGTAATGGTCAAACCATAATAATCCATCATGCCTTTTAATTTCTTCATCTTAAAAGTCAACTGGCTGATCATTTCTGCCATTTGCAACAACTGGTAGTAATTCTTTGTGGCAGTGAAGCTTTTTCCACGTGCTATTAAAGAGTAATAAAGCTTATAGCATTGTACGATTCAATATGTTACATGCTGTTGTTTTAACGTTTGTTAGTAAAAGAGGTAAAGTTGTACCGAAATATTATGAAAAATAAAATATGAAAATAGTTTTGAAATCATTGGTATATTTCAAAATAATTGCCATTTTTGAAGCGTTAAGAATAGTTAATAAATCTATATAAAAAAATAAAATAAGAAAGATGGACGGATTTGATAAAAAAGACAGAGAAAGAGAAGAGATTTATTCTAAAGTGGTAAGAGCAGGTAAGCGCACTTATTTTTTCGATGTAAAGGCAACGCGTAAGAATGACTATTACATCACGATTACCGAAAGCAAAAAGCGTTACGATGAAGATGGCCATTTTCATTACGAAAAGCACAAAGTCTTTCTTTACAAAGAGGATTTTGATAAGTTTGCAGACGGTTTGGAGGAGATAATCGCATACATCAAACAAAACCAGCCTGCAATGGAAGTAAAGGAAGAAGCTGAAGAAAGTGTACCTGAAGCTATTCCCACCGAAGAATATACAAATGTTGAGTTTGAAGATCTTTCAGAATAAGATAACTCCCTGAATTTTTTAGATATAGGGATCGTGAAGGCAGTAATTGTTTTCACGATTTTTTTTGTCTGATAATCCCTTATTTATAATCTTTCTAAAATAGTTCGCCTAAATATTGCAGTTAATGACAGGAAAAATTACTTTTGGAAAGATTTTAAAAATAAGTATTAAAACAGCTGTGATCGTTAAGTACCAAAGGTTATCAGAACTTTTTAATATTTCAAATCCAGAGTGAATGAATTTATCCGAATTGCAGAACGGCCAGGAAGGTGTTATCGTGAAAGTGAAGGGACACGGTGCTTTCAGGATGAGATTGATGGAGATGGGGTTTGTAAGGGGGAAATTTGTTAAAGCCATAAAAAATGCCCCGTTAAGGGATCCTATAGAGTATCAGATACTTGATTACAATATCTCGTTGCGCCGGAGTGAAGCAAAATATATTGAGATAATTACCAAAGAGGAGGCCTCAAAACTTGACATGGATAATTATCACGGTGTGATAACCAATGATATTCTTAAGTTGTCGGCCAATAAGAAGCGAAAAACTATCAATGTTGCTTTTGTAGGTAACCCAAATTGTGGCAAGACAAGTATTTTCAATTGGGCAACCGGTTCTTTCGAGCATGTTGGAAACTACAGCGGTGTTACGGTTGACGTAAAAAAGGGCACTTTTGAACAAAACGGATATACCTTTAATATCTACGACCTTCCGGGAACATACTCCCTGTCGGCTTATTCCCCGGAAGAGTTGTATGTGCGTGAGCATATCTTTAACGAAACCCCTGACATTGTCCTCAATGTTATTGATGCATCCAATCTTGAACGCAACCTGTTCCTTACTACCCAGCTGATAGATATGGACATAAAGGTCGTTGCAGCTCTTAACATGTTCGACGACCTGAAAAGGCATGGTGATTACATTGATTACGATCAACTCGGTACAATGTTGGGAATACCGTTTGTCCCTACTGTTGGGTCCAAGGGGCATGGTATAAAAAGGCTTTTTGATACCATTATCGAGGTATATGAAGACAAGAATCCCAAGCTCAGGCATATTCATATAAATTATGGTGAGGAAATAGAGAGATCGATTGATAGTATCGAAGAGAGTCTGAAAGGACTTAATGATCTTGGAATAAAGATGTCGCCTCGTTACATTGCCATCAAGGCCCTTGAAAAGGACAAAAAACTTCTTTCTACCCTTGAGAGCAAGGAGATATATAAAGACCTATTAAGCAAGATAAGGAAAGAGATAGAACGGATAGAGTCGAAATGCAATGAAAAATCTGAGGTCCTGATCGCCGATGCCAAGTACGGTTTTATTGCCGGGGCTGTAAAAGAGACATTTAAAGAAAGTCCCAAAAACCGCAGGCGCAAAACCGAGATGGTAGATACCATCATCACGCACCGGCTGTTTGGAATTCCTATCTTCCTGTTTTTTATGTGGATAATGTTCCAGGCAACGTTTTCGCTTGGTTCTTACCCGATGAACTGGATAGAGAGCGGTGTTCAACTTTTGGGAAATGCCCTTAACTCTGCCATGCCCGACGGTATGCTTAAAGACCTTTTCATCGACGGAATAATCGGCGGAGTGGGAGGCGTGATAGTGTTTTTGCCAAATATCCTTATCCTTTTTTTCTTCATATCCTTCATGGAAGATACCGGATACATGGCAAGGGCAGCTTTCATAATGGATAAGCTGATGCATAAAATTGGGCTTCACGGCAAATCGTTCATTCCGCTTATCATGGGCTTTGGGTGTAATGTGCCCGCGATAATGGCAACACGTACAATCGAAGACCGTAACAACCGTATTTTAACTATCCTGATAAATCCGTTTATGTCGTGCAGTGCAAGGTTGCCGGTTTATATTTTGATCATCGGGGCATTTTTCCCCGAACATGCAGGAACCGTATTGTTTTCCATGTATGCCGGGGGAATACTTGTGGCGATAATTTCATCAAGGTTGTTCAAGAAGTATCTATTCAAAGGCAAGGATACGCCCTTTGTGATGGAGCTTCCTACATATCGGATCCCTACCATGAGAAGTACCTTGAGGCACATGTGGCACAAGGGAGAGCAGTACCTGAAAAAGATGGGCGGGATAATCATGATCGCCTCCATCATCATCTGGTTCCTGGGTTATTTCCCGAGGGAGACAGACAACGCAGAAAAGTATGAACAAAAGATAGTCCAGATATCACAGCACTATGATCAGTTGATGAAAAATGCTTCAGGGAATGAAAAAGCAGAATTGCAAAAAAAGAAAGAAGAACAATTAAGCTCTATAGTTGTTAAAAAAGAAAAGGAGAGACAGCAGAACTCATACATCGGAAGGATCGGCAGGTGGATAGAACCGGCACTCAGGCCGCTTGGTTTCGACTGGAAGATGGGAGTGAGCCTGTTGAGCGGGATAGCGGCAAAAGAGATAGTCGTGAGTACCATTTCGGTACTGTATCAGGCCAATGACAGCGGGAACAACAAAGCCCAGCTGATAGAGAACATGAGGAATGATACTTATGCCGACGGCACAAAGGTGTTCACTCCGCTGGTAGCTCTGGGTTTCCTGGTGTTTACACTGATCTACTTCCCGTGTGTGGCTGTGATAGCGGCGATAAAGAATGAAACCGGTTCATGGAAGTGGGCTCTGTTCACTGTTGTTTACACAACATCACTGGCCTGGTTCCTTGCATTGTTGATCCATCAGATAGGGAAATTGTTTATTTAATGATACAGGAGATACTGACATATATTATTGTTTTGTGGGCCTTTTATGTGGCAAGACGGTCACTGTGGAAAAGTTTGTCGGCCTTTAAGGCAGGTTCCGGATATTCCTGTTCAGGGGGATGCTCCGGATGTGCGGCCAAAAACGACCTGTTGAATGACATCAAGCATGCAGGGAAGGTGAATGTGAATGTGAAGAGTTTGAATAGCCCATTCTAGTTTTTTCATTGAGGAGGTGGGAGGAAGTTTGAAGTTTTTTGGATGAACTAATTAATATATAGAGAACTTTTATTGGTGATTTGAGATTAGCGAAGAAAGAACTATCAACCATAGAACCAAATAGCCATAGGACCATAGGACCCTTCAACACTAGAACCCATTATCTCCCATGGAATTATTCTTTGAACCAGACATAGAAAAGACATTAACCCTCAACGAGCAGGAGAGCCGGCACTGCATCAGTGTGCTTAGGCATAAAGAGAACGATGAGATCACTGTTGCCGATGGGAACGGCAGCTATTTTAAATGCGTGATAACATCAGCCCGTCCCAAAAAGTGCGAAGTTGATATCGTATCGAAAGAAACTTTTGACAGAAGGAACATATATATTCATTTAGCGATGGCTCCCACAAAGAATATTGACCGTACAGAATGGTTTGTGGAGAAAGCTATGGAGATAGGGGTTGAGAAGATAACACTTCTTAAATGTGAGCATTCGGAACGAAAAAGGGTGCGAATTGACAGGTTGGAAAAGATAGTTGTGGCTGCAACCAAACAATCGCTAAAGCCATACAAGCCGGAACTCATAGATATGGTTGATTTTAAAGATTTCGTAGAAAAAGAAAGAGCAGGTTTCATTGCTCACTGTAACAGTTTGCAGCTTGACCATCTCAAGAACATTTATACACCGGGTACGGATGCGACACTTCTGATCGGCCCTGAAGGTGATTTTTCTCCTGCCGAAGTGGAGTTAGCGCTAAAGAATGGTTTTAAGGAAGTATCTCTCGGTAACAGCCGTTTAAGAACAGAAACAGCAGGGATAGTGGGATGCACTATCCTGAACATGCTTAATGACTGAACTCTATTACTTGTAAAATGTTTTTGTAAAGCTGCTGAAAGCGCCTTTCTTAAGTATTATCCTTTTCCAGAAAGCATAGATGAAACCTGAACCGTAACCTGTAAGCTGAACGATGCTTGCAACAATACTCAGCAGTGCCACCTTGATACTTTTCATCCTGAAAAATGAATCAAAAAAGATGATAAGTGGAAAAGCAAAGAAAATGTAAAGCAGTGGATGGTAGAACAACCCTGCTACCAGAAGAAGGGGATAGCCTATGGTGAACAATGCCGGCAGGAAATGCACCGGTTTAAGCGTGTTTTTATGTTTCAGTGCCAGGTCGATGCGTGCTATGCCGGAGTTGAATACCTGTTTGAAAAAAGCCCTGAAATTGGTCCTTCGTTTATGGTAAACTGCCGCATCGTACAGTAATCCCACGCTGTACCCATTTTCTATCACCCTCATGCTCAGGTCAAGGTCCTCTCCGAATCGCATGTCGGAAAAACCGTTCAGTTTGTGGAATACATCTTTTTTTATTCCCATGTTGAAACTGCGGGGATAGAACCTGTCCATCTGTTCTTTGCTGCCCCTTATGCCCCCGGTAGTTATGAGCGAAGTCATTGAGTATGAGATGGCCTTTTGCACGGGGGTGAAAAACGGGTGCTCTTTGTCCGGCCCGCCGAACATATCCAGGCCGCCTTTTTCAGGCAGGTGAGCATCAACTATCTTGATGTAATCGGCAGGTATGATACAATCGGAATCGAAAAAGATGAGATAATCACCTGATGCCTCCTGAGCACCTCTGTTCCTGGCAGCCCCGGGTCCTGCGTTTTTTTGATAGATATATTTCAGGTACAGTTCTTTATCATAAGCACTGACCTCATCCTTACATGGATTTTCCGATCCGTCTTCAACAATAATTACTTCAATATCTTCCTTCCTTGATTGCAATGTGAGCGAATCAAGCAGCTCTACTATCTCTTCCGGACGGTTATATATTGGTATTATTACTGAGTATCTGGGCATATCTTAAATTTGATGCAAAGATATAAACAATCTTCAATCAAAAATAAGAAAAACCCGTGCTAAATAAGCGTTTCAGGGAAGTTATAAACTTAAATTTTGTTAAATTGTTTGGTGTGAAACACATCGGATGACAACAAGTCATCCGATGAGTAATGAATGTGGTTAATCACTTGTGAGGATGAGCATCGGATCACCCATTATATTTTTGTAGATAGGCCTGTAGCGGTTGGTGTCGTAAAACCTTTCTACGTTTACAAGTTTAGTGCTTTGTCCTTTGGTATCTTTCTTAACGCTGTCGATGGGAACTGCACTGTACTTACCGCCGTTGATGGCTACCATCAGGCCCGATCTTTCCTGAAGGATAAGGTCCAGGGCAAGATTAGCAAATGCCGTAGGAACAATGGAGTCAAGCGAATCGGGCTGGCCTGAACGCACAAGGTACCCAAGTTTTTGATTGATAATGTTCACCTCTTCACCGTTGTTGAATTTCGGTGATAGTTTCTTGATGTGCCTTCCCACTTCTTCTCCTATTCCACCAAGTTTTTTATGTCCGAACATGTCGGTGTCCTCATCTTCGTACCTTACTGTTCCACCTTTCATGGCAGCGCCTTCGGAAACAAGGACTATCGAATATTTGCTCGGATTTTTAAGCCTGTCCTCCACAAGAAGCTGTGTGAGCAGTTCGATATCGAACGGGTGTTCCGGTATCACACAGCGGTCGGCAGCGCCGCCTACGGTTGGCAGAAGGGCCGAGAACCCGGCATTGCGGCCGAATACTTCAAGTACCATGATGCGCTCGTGAGAGCCGGCACATGTCCTTAGGTCATGGGCGAGTTCTATTGTTCGTGTAACACAAGTGCTGAACCCGATACAGTATTCGGTCCCGGGCACATCACCGTCCATAGTCTTGGGAATGGCAATTATTTTCATTCCTTCACGGTGCAGCCTTACGCCGTAGCTCAATGTATCATCGCCGCCGATCGGGATAAGGTAATCGATGCCAAGATATTTAAGGTTTTCGAGAGCAGCAGGAGTGAGGTCATTGTGCTCATCCTTGTAAATATGTTTAAGATGATCAGGCACATGTTTTCTGGGAACTTTATCTGCTTTGGTACGGCTTGAATGAAGAAACGTACCTCCAGAGCGTCCTATGCGTGTAACTACTTTCTCGGTCAGTTCTATGCAGTATTCTTGTTCTTCCAGCGGCAAAGCAGGATTTATGGAAATAACACCCTTCCATCCGTTCTTGATGCCGATAACTTTAAAGCCCTCTTTGATGGCCCTTAGTGTTACCGCTCTAATGGCAGGATTAAGGCCGGGAACATCACCGCCTCCCGTTAAAATTCCAATCGTCTTGTGTCTGTTTTTGATCTTGTCCATAGTAGCACTCTTGTTTTTGTATAAAACTCTTCACTACCAAATATAATAATTAATGATTAAAACATATAAAACAGATTGAGAAAAATATAATTTATTGGCCTTATAATATCAGATTAAAATAAAAACGTGAAATAAAGTTAATGATCATAGATTAGATGGGTATAACTTTTATACTTTGGAAAAATATCTGCAAATTTGCACCGATTTTTAGGAAAAGGTATAAAGGTTATTCCTTTTCCGTTATGTTATACCGGGGAAAATCAGATGATCCGTTGCTCTTTTTAAGGATAACATGTGAGTATGAAGCTTGAATTGATGCCGGGAGATAAAACAAACAGGAATTAAATTATAAACAATATAACTAATTACAAAGATGATTAAAAGTCCGTTACAAATAGCAAGAGAAGGCTATGTTCCAAAGATGCCCGTATCGATGCAGGAAGGATCTGTAAAGATAGTTGAGGGAGAAAAAACAAAATCGGTTGCCGATCAGGAGCAGATTAAAGAGATGTTCCCCAATACTTACGGTATGCCCGTGTTAACTTTTGAGCCGGGTGAGTCGAAAGGTGTTTCAAAAGTGTTCAATGTGGGAGTGATCCTTTCCGGTGGACAGGCACCTGGAGGCCATAACGTGATATACGGATTGTTCGACGGTTTGAAAAAACTCAATCCTGAAAATAAACTTTACGGTTTCCTTGGTGGCCCCGGTGG
>JALVJU010000486.1 GCA_027034005.1 Marinilabiliaceae bacterium | reverse complement strand
AATGGTATCGGAAAGTTCTATCTCATTTATGATAACCTGTAATGTTTCACGGCAGATCAGTTTCACCGGATCCTTTGAGCCGGTTTCGTCACGCAGTGACCAACTGTTAAATTCATATTCTATCGATTCTATAGCTTTTGTCCTCACATTGTTAGGGCCGAAAAGTGAGCTGAGTATGAGTGTAGTCGATTTTTTCCATGCCGACAGGTCAAAGCTGCTTGAATCCAGCTTTTTAAGCTGCTCGTTAAGTAAACTAATGTATTTCTCTTTATCATTCATAGAAACCTTTTTATGTTATGCTCCTGAAACGAGCGGCAAAGTAAACAAATATTATTGCAAAAATTCTTTTAGGTGATGGTTTTAATAAATATTTAACAATAGATGCGCGATTTGTTAAAAAAATACTATTGCGCATGGGCTTTTACAACCTTAATAATCTAAATATATGAATTTTATTCTATAAACGAAAAACAGGGTCTCTGTAATGAGAGAACCCTGTTTAACAAAAGTTTAAAATATTTCTTATTTAAAATTGTGCAAGTGTCTTTTTAATGATATCGATGGCTTCCATTAATTCTGATTCGTTAATGACCAGAGGAGGGGCAAACCTGATGATATGATCATGGGTTGGTTTTGCTATCAGTCCATTATCTTTCATTGCCACGCAAACATCCCATGCGGTTTTTCCGTTCTTGGGTTTTATCACTATGGCATTTAATAGGCCTTTTCCTCTTACTTCCTCTATCATGTCCGATTCTACGGCTTTCATCTCGTTGCGGAATATCTCACCGAGACGTTCTGCATTCTCAGCCAGTTTTTCATCTTTTATAACATCGAGGGCAGCAATTGCTACTTTGGCTGCAAGAGGATTGCCTCCATAAGTGGAACCATGCTCACCGGGTTTTATCACAAGCATGATGTCATCATCGGCAAGAACGGCTGAAACTGGGAAGACACCTCCCGAGATTGCTTTTCCGAGGATAAGAACATCCGGCCTTACATTTTCATGGTCGCATGCAAGTAGCTTGCCGGTGCGTGCAATACCTGTCTGCACTTCGTCGGCAATGAAAAGGACATTTTTTTCTTTACACATCTCGTATGCCTTCTTGAGGTAGCCTTCATCGGGAACGAAAACTCCCGCTTCACCCTGGATGGGTTCAACGAGGAATCCAGCCACATTGGGATCTTCAAGTTCTTTTGCCAGGGCATCAAGGTCGTTGTAAGGTATCTTTACAAATCCCGGCGTGAAAGGGCCAAAGCCCTTGTAAGAATCAGGATCGGTAGACATGGAGATGATTGTGATGGTGCGGCCGTGGAAGTTGCCGTCGCAAACTATGATCTTTGCTTCGTTCTCGGGCACGCCTTTTTTCTCATAAGCCCATTTGCGGCACAGCTTAAGAGCTGTTTCGTCGGCCTCGGCGCCGGTGTTCATGGGCAATACCTTGTCGTAACCGAAATACTTTGTGATGTACTCTTCAAACTCTCCCAGTGTGCTGTTGTAAAATGCCCTTGATGTAAGGGTCAGTTTCTGGGCTTGGTCTGTAAGTGCATTGATGATGCGGGGATGGCAGTGTCCCTGGTTCACGGCAGAGTAGGCCGACAGGAAGTCAAAATATTTTTTACCATCCACGTCCCATACGTAGATCCCTTCTCCCCGGTCAAGAACTACAGGTAGCGGATGGTAGTTGTGAGCTCCGTATTTCTCCTCACGTGCAATGTAATCGGAAGGCGTCATTTTTGGTGTCATAACTCAAAATCTTTACGGTTTAATATTATTAGGTTTCAGGAAACAAAAATAAAATTATTCCACATTCATTAAGATGAGTTTTATCACCAAAAAATTAAAGGTTGGAGGTTGACGGTTTTAGGCAAATATTGCTGTTTTTCGATTGTGGCTTAGTTTTGTTGTTTCAAACATTGTGTGTGCCCAGCATGAAATGATGTTCCACTATGAATATTAGGATAAATTACTAATGCGAGTAATTAAGTTATCCACAACGATGGAGCAAGAATAGGGTGCATGTAGATATGCCTATTTGTATCAAAAGGCTTCCATTACCTCTAGATAAACGCGTTATCTCCTGTGATTTGGAGAATCGCTGGATAGCTGCATTGTCGGCAGGTAGGGGTGCACCGGCGGTGGGTTGATAGTAAGCTGACTATTCGATTGTGCGTTCGTGCTATAGTTTAAGGCTCAATTCCTAATATTAAAAGTGGAACTGGTGGATTGTTTCTACCTTGTCTCATCACATTATAAACTTCTCCTTCATAATACGCAACACCAGATGACATTTCAGATTGCATTTTCTTTGTAGGCAATATTTCAATTCCTAAGTTTATTACACCTCCAGAATAAAACAGCATATGTTTTACAAATAAATCATATGCTACAAATGAATACTTGCCAAATTGAACTTCGACAGCAAGTTTATCTTTTACAAAGTCGGTTTGGTTGTAGCTGTAAATTGGGTTTTTTTCTCCATTGTCAATTAGAAACTGCTTTTGTTCAGTTGCTGACATAAGAATACTTTTTTCCATTAACTCTCTATTTAGAGTTATATAATAATTATATCTACTTTCAGACCAACCTTTTTTAGCAAATTCTTTGTCAAAAGCTTTATTTAATTCAACTGGACTAAAAAGTTTATTTCCAATTTTTCCCTTCTCCCTGCTAACTTTTGTTCTGAAAACATTTGCATTGATATCTTTAATTACATCTTTAATTTCTTGATATAATTTTTTGTGATGAACAATTAAGTATTCTTCACCATTTAGATGCGAATATGTTTGAGCTATTTTCATGCTTTTTTATATAATCATTTCCATTCATCAGGAATTTTAGCAATCTTTTCATTTGCTTTTGGTGTATGGATAGGTTTATTTATAGGTCTCAATTTTAAATTTCCTTCTTTTAATTTTTCTATTCTCTCAATTGCAATTTTTACGTATTCTTTTTCTTTTTCTATACTAATAGAATTACGATAATTTTTTAAAGAAGCAATTGCGGTTGAACCTACACCTGCAAATGGGTCTAAAACCCAACTGTCTTTATTTGTAAGAGCCAATACACATCTTTCTACTAGTTCAACAGGAAATTGAGCGGGATGTGCTGTTTTCTCAGGATGATTTGATTTTACATTTGGTATATTCCATAAGCCACTTTCCCAGTCTTTAACAACTATTTCCCAAATATCTGATGGGTTTTTCCCTTTTGGATTGCCAGATAACTGACCTTTTTTTGGTCCTTTAAAATGTCTTTTACCTGGATATTTTGCAGGAATACGCACATCATCTAAATTAAAGATATAATCATCCGATTTTGTAAACCAAAGTAATGTTTCATATCGGCCAGAGAAACGATTTTTTGCATGCAACCCATGTCCAAAATGCCAAACAATTCTATTCCTTAATTTTAGTCCTAGTTTTTTAAATATTTGATAATAAAATATATCAAGTGGAAAAATTTCTCCTTTTTCAACGTAATTACCAACTTGCCAACAAATACTACCTTTTTCACTTGTAACTCTAATGAGTTCCTTAATTATCTTCTCTTGAAATTCTAAATATCTTTCAATTGAGGTTTTTGTTTCATATTCTTTTCCAATATTATATGGTGGTGATGTAATAATTAAGTCGAATTTCTCGTTATTCATCTTTTTTAGATTTCGCAATGTGTCACCAAGTATTATTTCACTTGTGTTAGGATACAATTGCTCTAAAAATTCACTTATTGGTTCTTTAACTTTCATTTTATAAGTTGTTTTTTCTATTCACAAAAATACTTTTTATTTATGAATAAATTAAAATTCATTTTTATTAAATAATGTTTATTGTATAGTTTTACTTGCAAGAAGGATAATGTTTATATACCGCCCTCATTTAGTTTATATTGTTTATGAATTATTTGTTGAACTCAAAGTTATACAAGGGATTAATCAGTTTATGAACTTATTAAGTCTCCATGTGATATTTGATAAATTATTTAACTGATGGGTGAATGTTTTCATGCTATGCAGAATATGTAACGAATCTACCGTACTTTCATAGCATCTCAAAATTATTCGTTGAATATTTTACGTCGAATATTGGGGTTATTCGTTGCAAGGCTACTTTTTATGTTTACATGCTTTTTTCTACTTAAACCGATATTTCGTTGTGTTTTTATCCCCAGATTTCTCGATCAATCCATTTTCTACAGCAAATTTCAAATCCCGGCTTGCTGTTGCAGCTGATATTTCTCTGAAATTTTTCAAATAATCCTTTCTTGTAAAATAATTATTATTAGCAATCGGTTTAAAAAGGTTTAATCTGTCAATATTTGATAAGCTTACATTTTGAATATTTAGTAATTCCTCCAATGATTCAAGGATAATCTCAAGCATAAACTCAATAAAAACTGTAGATTCTCCCGTTTTGTCTGATTGGCTAAGTGATTCATAATATTGTTCTTGTCTCTGTTTTATTAATGTCTCGATTGGTAAATATTCAAAAACAGGATAAGAATCTTTTAAGATCAATGTCTGCCACAATCTTCCCATCCTTCCGTTTCCGTCTGTGAAAGGATGAATGAATTCCATTTCGTAATGAAATACACAACTTTTAATTATCAGTAAGTCATCATCATTTTTTAAATAATCAAACAGATCATTCATTAAAGGTTTAAGCATCTCACTGGATGGCGCAATATGAGCTACTTCTGAACCTTTTACGATCCCAACTGATTTATTCCTTAATCTGCCTGCCGAATCAATTAATCCGTTCATAAGTATCCCATGAGCTTCGCAAAACGAATCAAAACTGTATGGATTTAATTTATCAAGATATTCATAAACGGCAATTGCGTTTTTTACTTCTAAAATATCTTTTGCAGGCCCTATCACACGTTTATTTTCAATAATTGCTGTAATTTGCTCTAGCGTCAAGGTGTTACCTTCAATCTCAAGTGACGAATGAATTGTTTTAACCCTGTTCTTCTTTCTTAATTCTGTTGGTGGTTTGCTAAGGTGTGCTGCATTAACCTCACCTATTCTTTCAAAAATCGAAGCAACTAATTTTAATATTTTTCTAGTTACGCTATATGGTGGTTTCATAAATCTTATTTCTTTGATAGTATCATATGATAGTATCAAAGATAACAAAATAAAACCATTCTGCAATTAAGTCTTCTATCAGAACTCAGTAACCAGTTTCAGGTTTATCCTGCGGGATGTAAGGTAGTTCGGTACGGCATATTGTCTGTTGCTTACATCTGTTACCCAAAAGTATGAGATGGTATTGTCGATATTGAAGAGGTTGAATATCTCAAGTCCTACCCAGAACCTTTTGAAAGTCTTGTGCTCTTTTTCCTTATTGAAGAATGCTGTAAAATCTTGCGAGAATCCCATGTCAACACGCCTATATGGTGGCATTCGGAATGTGGCTTTGTAACGTGGCGAATGTGGCGGGCCAAAAGGAAGTCCGGTGCCAAATATCAGGTTGAGGTGAACTTTAAATGACGGATAGCGGGGCAGGTAATCCTGAAAGAAGAGCGAGAACCCCACGCGCTGATCGGAAGGACGGGGGATATATCCCGGGTAAACAATATGTTCGTTCCCATCTTCATCCGTTTCGTAGTAAAAGTCGTCCAGAATGTCCTCCTTGGTCTGCATTATGGAAAGCGTAGCCCATGACTCCAGGCCTTCCACAAGTTCACCGTTTATTTTAAGGTCGAGGCCCGTGGCATACCCTTTTGCATCATTCACCCCAGAGTACCGTATTCTCACATTGTCGATCTGGTACGAGATAAGGTCTTTCATCTGCTTGTAGTATGCTTCGGTTGTAAATTTGAAAGGGCGGTCTTTTACATCAAAATACAAGTCACTTCCGATAACGTAATGGATGGATTTTTGCGCTTTGATATCGGGGTTGAGCTCTCCGTCGGGCATCCTCAGCTCTTTGAACATCGGGCTTTGGTAGTAAATCCCGAAAGCAGCCCTTAATCTGAGGTTGTCTTTGGCCGATGGGATAAAACTGGCATTTACGCGCGGGCTGAACAGGAATTCATTGTTGTATGTCCGGAAATTTCCTCTGATACCGTAGTTAAAAAAGATATTTCCTGCTCCCGTTTTAAGCTGGTATTCATCTTGAACATAGAAGGTTAAACGGTGCGAATTAAGTTTAAGGTCGGTGTTGAGGGTATAAGCAAGTTCCAGCTTATCAGGGTTGTGTGGGATCGAATAACCTGCCGAGTCGCGCATCTCCCATTCGTTCATGTAGTTTGAGAAATACTCGTGTTGATATTTGAACTGCCATGTCAGAAGGTGGTCATTTAGACGGTGTTTTCCCCTGACCGCAATATTCTGCACAACCCCGAGCAGGTGGTTCCGTGCATGAACAAGGTAGCTGCCCACACCGATATTCTTTACTCCTTCGTCGGGACCGGTAGTCTCTTCCTGTACTTTGTCCATCTGTTGCAGCCAGTACTGCCCCAGTATGTCATAAGTCTCATCTTCACCCGTCCTGTAGGCAGAGACAAGTATTTTGTACATGTTGTTGGCATTCCTGAAATTTGTGAGGGCAAAAGACAAGAATCCGGTGTTGAAAAGGTCACGCTCCTGTCCTTCAAAATAGATATTAAGCTGTTTTACCTCGTTGATGGTCCCGAATACCGTCTCCCTGTCCTCGGGAATAAAATTATAGGCATTGCGTGAGAAATATCCCAGTCCTTCTGCCATCCATGATTTGTTGATGCGGTAGGTCAGATATGTTTGCAAGTCGAAGAAAGAAGGGTTGTAATCACCCGACACATCAAGCGTGCCCAGCATGTACTTGTTGGTCTTGTATCTGACCCCGGAAATGTAACTCAGTTTTTTATTCTTTGATACTCCTTCCACATGTGCAGATGCGCCGAGCAGACTGGCAGAAACACTTCCTGAAAATTTTTCCGGTTGCTTGTATTTTATGTCGAGCACAGATGACATCTTATCACCATACTCGGCATTGAACCCGCCGGGAGAGAATTTAACAGAAGATACCATCTCAGGATTCACGAAACTTAGTCCTTCCTGTTGCCCCGCACGTATCAGCATTGGCCTGTAGATCTCAATGTCGTTTACATAAACAAGGTTCTCGTCATAGTTGCCGCCACGCACCCGGTACTGGGAACTAAGCTCGTTGTTGGATGCTACCCCAAGCTGGGTCTTCACAAGGCCTTCGATATTCCCGCCGCCAGCATCCGGCAGGACATTTACCAGGTTTGCATCTATTTTAGTGAGTGAACCGTTTGTATGCGCACCTTTTATGCTTACTTCGGATATCTCCCTGCTTTCCTTTGACAGGGTTATCCTTATGCCCGTGTAACTATCTCCTTCTTTTATGGTGTATTCCCGGGGGGCAAATCCAACATATGATAATTGCAATGTTACAGGAAAAACCGGCTTGATCTTTAAAATGAATTTGCCCTCGTGATCCGTAACTGTTCCTCTTGTTGTGTTTTTTACGATAATATTCACCTTCTCAACAGGAGCAGACACGGAATCGATAACAGTGCCCGCAATGGTGATCTTTTGTTGTGCAGAGAGATAGAACCCAACTGAAAATAAAAGTAATGAAAAATATATCTTTTTTATTATATTCATGAACTTGAATAAGCGTTAAATCCCCTGCGAATATAACATAAAAAGTGATATTTTTACAGGTGTGATTGATTGCTGATCTTTTAAAATATTTAATGTGAAACGAAAAGTTGTTATACCTGTTAACATTCCCAGGGCCGGTTTTACTAACGGACTGAAAAGCTGGAATATTGTATTCCCTTCGGGGAAAAAGCATAACAGGGAGGAATTTCTCAGAGAGATAGCAGATGCAGATGTCATTGTCTCCATTTTTGGGCTCAGGCTTGAAAATGAAGTGATAGAAAAAGCCGGTAATCTGAAGATGATAGCTAACTACGGTGCGGGATATGATAATGTAGATGTTGATTTCTGTACCCGGAAAGGTATGCTTGTAACAAATTGCCCGGATCCGGTGACAGAACCCACAGCCGAACTGGCATTTGCCCTGATGCTTGTCATTGCACGCAAGGTTGTGGAGATGAATATCCGTTTGAAATCTCAGGAACCGTTGAAATGGGGTGTTATGCGTAACCTGTCGTCAACGCTGGTGGGAAAGCAGATCGGGATTATCGGCATGGGTGCCATCGGGAAGGCAGTGGCCCGCAGGGCTGCAGCATCAGGCATGAGGATAGTTTATCACAACCGTAACCGCCTTGACGAAGCTTTGGAGAAGGAGTTTAATGCACGGTGGGTACCGCTTGATGAACTGCTTGGAACATCTGATTTTGTCTCCCTGAATGTTCCGCTGACTTCTGAAACAAAAGGGATGATGGGAGAGGAAGAGTTCAGGAAGATGAAAGAGACCGCATATCTCATCAACACGGCAAGAGGGGCCGTTGTTAAGGAGCAGGAGCTTATCGAAGCACTGAAAAATGAAGAGATAGCGGGGGCAGGGCTAGATGTGTTCGAGAATGAGCCGAACATACCAAGGGAGTTCGTTGAAATGCCCAATGTGGTAGTTATGCCTCATCTCGGTTCTGCAACCATGGAAGCCCGTGAAGAGATGTCGAGAGTAGTAGCCCTGAACATCGCAAAGGCCTTCAACGGAGAAATGCCGCCGAATATCGTGAACAGGGAAGTGTGGGAGGAGTGGAAGAGTAGGCAGTAGGCAGGTCTCAGTCGGCATAAAAAGCAGGAAGCTCGATCCCGATCAAATCGGGGGGTAGGAACTATTTTCACCGCAAAGGCGGGAAGGCGCAAAGTGAGTTTGTGGAATAATGGCCACTGATGGCATGGATGTGACTTTTTTATGCTTCCATGATATTCGAAGACAGGAATAAGTTGGAAGTTCACAGTCGTAAGATATTTTCCCAAATAAACGAATCAACGAATAAGCAAATCAACAAATCAACAAATCAACAAATCAACAAATAACCCTTTAACCATAGAGTCCGCCTGACTGCGCAGTCGGGCAGGCCCTTTAACCATAGAACCAAAGAAAAGATGATCCAACAAACAGAATTTACACTTCCCGCCTTCAAGCGCGGATGCCACATTATCACAAGCCACATCTTGTCCCGCCTTCCGGAGCTGCCTGAAACGGGAATGCTGCAGGTGTTTATCAAGCATA